>DATDFI010000447.1:0-5691 GCA_036522695.1 Bacteroidia bacterium
GATCAGCTTGTTCAATGTAGTGGGTGAGAATATCGGAACGTGGAAGGCAGAAGGCCTGCACGAAAAAGTGGAGATAGATCCCGGCCAGCTGGCTTCGGGTATTTATTTCATCAAAGTGAAGACCGATAGCGGCACCATAACAAGAAAGATCGTAAGACAATAATGCTTTTTTCAGTAAAAGAAGAAGCACCGTTAACCGCGGTGCTTTTTTTATTTGACATGCGGCCATCAGCCTTCGTAAATTTAAGATCGTAAAACAAAGAGCATGATACGCAAACTCTCATCCGGAAAATACAGGCTGTATTCCCGCAAAAAGGACCGCAGAACGGGAAAGCGCAGGAACCTGGGCACCTTCAATTCCCTTACAGCAGCTAAAAATCATGAACGGGAGATCCAGTATTTTAAACGACATTGAGCTACTTTAAAATAAAAAAATGAAAGGTGCGTTCTTCCTTAAATAACCACCCATGCGATTCTCCACCTTTCTGCTTTTCCTGCTGTTCATTCCTGCAGTTGGCGGTATTTTTTTAGGGATGCCTGGTGTGCAACGCAGGAGCCCCAGCGTAAAATTTCCGGCCGCTTCCCTTCCCGACACACATTTGGTGCAAAAGATCCATTGGCTGGATACAACCTGGACGCACAAACCCTCCGATGCCGATCTCGTGCTGGAAGTACGGGTGCTTCATCGCTGGTACATGTCCTGGAGCGGAACATTCTACTGCAAGGTGATCAGGGTGCTGAAGGGAGATTCCAGGATGGATACCTGCGCTTTTTCCATAGGAATGATCGAGACCACGAGCGAACGTTTTGAAAAGCGATTCTCTGCACTACTGGCTTCCGGGGTAGAACAGAAGAACATTTACCTTGCCTTTACAAAAGCGGCCGCAGGATCGGATGCCACTCTCGTGGATAAATCGACCGGGCTGAGCTGGGATTTTTTCATGTCTTCTCCCTTTCCCGACAAATGACCTTCTTCCGTTTCATTTGCTACTTTAGTTCCATGAGCATTCGTGAAACGGTCAGGATCTCTGTCGTGGCGATCATCTGCATTGCCACCACCTCATTTGCACTAAGCCGGTTCGCCTTTTTGATCCAACATTTGCTGCGCGTACATTATGATTGGCGTTTCGAATTTTTCATGGTTACCGGCCAGCTTTTGTTCCAGCTTCCATTCCTGCTCAAATATCCTCTCGTTTTAAAGCTTGATTACTTCATCAATATGCTGCTCGTCTCTTTCCTGGGATCCATCCTGCTTATGCCGTTGCTTATCATTAACCACTTTACGGACATAAGCGATGTATTCAACCTTTGTTACTTTTTTGGTGTGGTGGCCTTTATGTTCCTGGTACATAAGCACCGGGTTAAGGTGCTCGCCCTGCCTTTTTATATTTCATATACATGGGTGCTTTATCGTGTTATCATTCTCTTATTCATCATTTAACATAATTATGAGGGCCGCCCGAAGCAACCCTTACCGCCAACATGTTGTCTATAATAAAAAACCGGGCGCATGAAGCGTATTTTTACTCTATTCGTATTTGCATTCATTTTCACCCGGCCCACTCTCGCCCACCCCATCACACTTGGCGACAGCTCCACTAAAGATTCCTCCTCCTTCAATTACTTTCATCTCGATGCCAAGACCTCCTTTTTCCAGTGGCAGGAAAAACCGCTCGACTTTGAATTCAAATTGATGGATAAATGGGGAAACGTGCTGGCGCAAAGCTGCAACCCGGAGTTCATGATCGATGAAGCTCTAACAGTGGAGAAAGACCGTTTCCGCGAGAATGAATTGTACACCTTTGAAGTGACCATTAAAGACACAGCCGGTTACAAGCGCAAATTCACAGGCCAGGTGTATTGCCTGGGCTATTATACTTCCGGTTGAATTTTCCTATTGTTACTTTATCCATACGGCACTGAATCTAATTGCCTGTCTTCCAAACTTCCCCCTCGTGCCCTCTTCCCAAAATTTGTTAAAGTCCTAACCTACTCATTCCTCTTCGCGTTAAGCTCCGGAAGTATTTCAGATTGTTTTGTGGATTAACCTTTCTTTTATCATCTTTAGATAAAATAAACTTCCGCCCCCGCTTGAAAGACCAGAAAGAAATAAAATGGCTCTATAAAGAACTTCCTGCGCTCATTGACAAAGGGGTGCTTAGCGAGGAATCCGCAACAAAGATCAGGTCGCATTACGGGCAGCCTTCCAAAACCGCATCCTACAATACCATATTTATTATCTCGGCCATACTAGGCTCACTACTCATCGGGCTGGGTGTTATTCTTGTATTCGCGTATAATTGGGACAACCTTTCACGTGGCGCGAGAACGGTCCTGAGCTTCGTGCCTTTGCTCATTGCACAGGCATTTTACGGTTATGCCTTTTTTAAAAAGAAAGATTCCATTCCCTGGATCGAGGCTACCTCCGGGTTCTTAATGCTCATGCTGGGCTCAACACTGGCCCTCATCGGGCAAACGTATAATACCGACAGTACGCTCGGTGAATATCTTTTTACATGGATGCTGCTCAGCATACCGCTCATTTATATCCGCAATGCCACTATTCCACTCGTGCTTTTTTTGATCGGCATCACCTGGCGATACTTCCTGAGTGAGCATCACTTCTTATGGCGTCATACCGATCTGGGACAAATGCTGGAGTTCTGGCTGTTTTTCCTTGCTGTTATCCCAAGCATGATCGTCAACATCAAATCGGCTGACTATACTGTTCGCGCCAACATTATCGGCTGGTTCTCGTCAGCATGTATCTTCATCAGCTCCTACCGTGTTTTTATTTTCCAGGATGGATTACCCCTGCTTTTTTACCAGGCCTGCATTTTCACCATGCTGTATGTGATCGGCAAATACCTCTGCGACCACGAAGAAAGGATCATTAAAAAGCCGTTCCAGGTGATCGGCATCAGCGGCATATATTTATTGATGATCACCTGCACTTACGATAGTTTCTGGAGGAATTACAAAAATGAATTCTGGCATTGGGACCGGGGCATCCACCGCGACCACTTATTGTTTTACATCCTTGCGTTTATCGCACTTGGACTTATTATTACAGGAGTTGCGCGCAAGGTGATGAAGAAAGAACACATCAACTTTATTCCCGTGCTTTTTCCGGCACTCATCGGTTTGGGCTGCCTGCTCACCAAAAACGATAACGAATATATTGCCGCTGCTTTGTGCGATGCTTATCTCTTTGTATATGGAGTATTCTACATCGTTTCCGGTGTGCAGCTCGAACGTTTCAGTTTGGTGAACACAGGGATGTTCTTCGTGTGCTCGCTCATTTGCATACGTTTTGTTTCGAGCGATGTGGATTTTATCGTGAAAGGCGTGGTGTTCATTCTGCTCGGGGTAGGTTTCCTGGGTGTGAACTACTGGCTGGCGCAGCGACTCAAAAAAGAAGAGGATCATGAATAAAGAGATGATACGGAAGATCGCGTTCGCGCTCACCATGATCACTTTTGTGACCGTGCCCGCCATGATGATCAACCGTTACGAAAGCGTGATGGCCGGGGGAAATCTTTATCGTTTCCATTGCCGGCCTGTGGATCCTTACGATTCTTTCCGGGGAAAATATGTAGCCTTGAGTTTTACGGAAGAAGAAATGTCCAGGGCCATGGTGCAGGACTCCGTTTCGCAGGATGAGAACGTGTATGTTTCAGTGGCCAAAGGAAGTGATGGGTTTGCATTCGTGACCGGCATATCAAAAAGCACACCCATAGGGTCCGATTACTTTACGGCCAAAGTGCGTTACATGACCTCCGAAACCGTTTTTCTCGATTTTCCTTTCAAGCGATACTACATGAACGAGGAACTCGCTCCGCTGGCGGAAAAGGCTTACAGGAATGCTTCCGGAAGTTGGTGGAGACACGGAGATGACAGCAATGTATATACGGATGTGCGGATCCAGGACGGCACTCCAGTGATCGAAGATATCTACATTGAAGGGAAACCGCTTAAGAAATACCTGGAAGATGTAACGGGAGAATCCCTCCAGCACTAGAACTCACCTCAAAAATAAATTTTAATGCTTTTTCGAGTAATGACCTCTTAAACGAGGCGCTTTTCGCGGCTCATACTCAGGGAAGGTCTGAGCAAGAAAAGCAACGAAGTATGAGAGGCCAGGACGATGAAAAAGGACAAAAAGTATTTTTGAGATGAGTTCTCGTCAATCCCTCAACTTCAGTTTTTTCTGATCCACCACGCTCGAGCGAAGCAGGGATTTAAAATCATTAATGATATTCTCATTATCAAGTGCCGTGCGCGGAATGATAAAGGCCTTGTTCATCGCCACGTAAACAAAAAAATATTTAGCTGTTTCCCGCACAGCATAAATATCCGTCCAGAAATATTTTGAATTGGAAGTCGGTGAGCTGGTCTGTACGCCTTCCTTGCTGAAGGTATACACATGCTCCGAACGAAGCTGGGGATCATTCTCAAAATGCCTGCGGTACATGCCCTTTAATAGAACCCTCGAGAAAATAATAAAGATGAAAAGCACCACCGAGACCGCCAGCAAGGCATATACCATGGTTTGATATCCCTTGTCGTTCTTTCCTGCATCATTGAGCGTATAAAATGCAAGGAACCCCAGCAATAGAACATAGATCACCAATCTCCACTTCAACCGGTCGTTCATGTACGATCGTGTGAAGGCAATGTAATCCTCCAGCTGGAGCTTAACAGTAACCGATATATTTTCGGAAGTGCTCATGCAAATTTGAATTCCGTGCCAAGATAACGTGCCGAATCCCCTAATTGTTCTTCGATGCGAAGCAACTGGTTATATTTTGCGATCCGGTCGGAACGCGATGCAGAGCCCGTTTTGATCTGACCGGTACTCAAGGCAACCGCAAGATCTGCAATGGTCGTATCTTCCGTTTCGCCCGAGCGGTGGCTCATCACCGTGGTATACGAATTATTTTGCGCAAGCTGAACGGCATTGATCGTTTCGGTAAGCGAACCGATCTGGTTCACCTTAACCAGGATGGAATTCGCGATCCCTTTATCGATACCCTCCTGCAAACGGTCCACATTGGTCACGAAAAGATCATCACCCACCAATTGTGTTTTCCCGCCCGCTTTTTCCGTAAGCATTTTCCATCCGTCCCAATCGTCCTCCGCCAAACCGTCCTCGATAGAAATGATGGGATACTTTTTGCACCATTTCGCCCAGTATTCAGCCATTTCTTCAGAGCTGAGCTTATCACCGGTGGATTTTTTGAAGTGGTACACTTTCGCCTTTGCATCGTAAAACTCGGAAGCGGCTGCATCCATGGCAATGAAAATATCCTTGCCCGGCTTGTATTTCGCAACCTCTATGGCCTTTAACACCGTTTCGATCGCTTCTTCGTTCGATTTGATATTGGGAGCAAACCCCCCTTCATCGCCTACGTTGGTGGAATAACCCTTATCCTTCAATACTTTTTTCAGGTTGTGAAAAATTTCAGTCCCCATGCGCAGCGCTTCTGTAAAATTGGGAGCGCCCACCGGCATGATCATGAATTCCTGGAAATCTATACTGTTATCGGCATGCGAACCTCCATTCAAAATATTCATCATAGGAACAGGAAGCAAATTCGCATTCACCCCTCCCACATAACGGTACAAAGGCTGGCGCACTTCCTCAGCTGCAGCCTTGGCCACCGCCAGCGACACGCCCAAAATCGCATT
>DATDFI010000448.1:0-3260 GCA_036522695.1 Bacteroidia bacterium
GTAAAGGTCCTCGAGTCGCGTGAGTGTTTCGGCTGCTTCTATGTCCGCTCTCAGCTCGTCCGTAAGTTTCCCCTGCTCTTCAATGGTCTTCAAAATGGTTTCCTTCCTGCCATCGAGGGTGCGAAGGCGATCCATTTCATCACGGATCTTCATGATGGCCACTTCATCCAGGGAGCCCGTCATCTCTTTGCGATAGCGCGAAATAAAAGGCACGGTCGAGCCTTCATCCAGCAATTGAACGGTGGCCGTTACATTCTTTGCGTCTGTATTCAGCGCTGACGCGATCTTCAGGATATTTTTCCGGTCTGACATTCCTTTTAAAATTTTGAATTTCAAAAGTACTTTTCCGCATCGGGGAATGAAAGCGTATTTTTTAAACAATGGTTGAAAAATTAAAATGGATAAGAGGTTGCACGAGCGGTAAATATTTCCATTTGCCGTGGAAGTTTTTCCCGGCTTTCTTCCCGAAATTATTGTTGCGACAGGGATGAAGTGCGGGCACGGGCTTTGTCCTGGAGGCAGTACCATAAACCCACTCATGAAAAGTAAAGCGAGTATCAAAAGCCATCCTATCCATCCCATTCTTGTTTCATTTCCTGTTGCATTCTTCACCGCAGCATTTATTGCCGATGCGGTGAGTTTTTGCGTACCTGCCTGGAATTTCACCGCTATCGCGTTTCTCCTCGAAGGTGCGGGAGTTATGACGGCTCTCATCGCTGCCATTCCGGGTATCATTGATTTTATTTACGTGATCCCACCGAACAGCTCAGCAAAAAAGAGAGGGGCAATGCATGGCATATTGAATGTCACCGCCACCTGTATTTTCGCCATGGTCTTTTTTCTTCGCATGAACAGTTCTCCTCACGCGCTTATCGTCCTTCTTTGCGAACTGGCGGGTGTGGTACTTGTTGTTATAGCCGGTTGGATGGGAGGGACCCTGGTTTATCGCAACCAAATTGCGGTGGACCACCGTTATGCAAACGCGGGCAGGTGGAAAGAGAAGAGTGTGGATATTTCAAAGGTGCTCGATCTGCATGAAGTGAATCGCCTGCAGGTGGACCAGATGAAATTATTGCACTCGGGCGAAAAAAGGATCGTGACCGCGCGCACGGAGAACGGGTTGGTGGCATTCAGCGATCGCTGCACGCACCGTGGCGGACCCTTGTCGGATGGAGTGATGATCTGCGGGACCGTACAATGTCCCTGGCACGGCTCGCAGTTCGATGTGCATACCGGGAAGGTGAAAGCAGGACCTGCAAAAGCAAATATCAAAACGTATTCACTTACTGTGGATAATAAGGAGAAATCGGTGAGGATAGGGGAGTGAGAACGTTTGTTTCATTTTTGGCCGGCAATATTTTCTTTTACCCACTCTCATGCTCCATTACTAAAATAGAAACTATTCGCATATAAAGGAAGAGCGCGTTCTTGGATGAAGAATGAACAGGTCATAAAGAACACATAAGGATTTGCAGAGATGAAAATTTGTTTATTTTTGCCGCGGAGAAGTGGCAGAGTGGTCTATCGCGGCAGTCTTGAAAACTGTTGGGTGTAACAGCCCCGGGGGTTCGAATCCCTCCTTCTCCGCGGATAAATCAAATCAGACCCTGCGAAAGCAGGGTTTTGTTTTTGTAATGAACAAATCAAGCTTGCTTGAGTTTGTGAATGAAAAAAACAAAAAACCTGGAAGGTCTGATTTGATTGTGACTCAGGGAGAGTAAGGGATCACGCCAGTAATCCCTCCTTCTCCGCAAAACAAAACAGCCCCGTTTTTTCAGCAGGGTTTATTTTTTCAAGCAGAGTGGTGAAAACTTTTTCAGTTTCACAAGCGAATTCGAGGAAAAAATAAAAACCCTATAGGGTTGGTTTGGGTTTAAGCCTCTCCTAAAGGGATCACGCGAAGGTGATCCCCTCTCTCCAATGCGATTGATGAAATTTTATATATTAGCCTCTAACCCGGAGATCAGATCTCTTATTCACACGTCCTATGTCGCTGATCCGATCGCATGCTCTTTATTTATTCGTGTTACTGGCATTTGTTTCCTGCAATGAGAAACCGCAAAAAAAAAGCAATACGGATCGAACGGCCGATGTGCCTTTCCCTTCTCACCTGGCGGCTTTGTCAGCGGAAGCGGAGGCCTATAAAAAACTTGCCACGGACACCGGCCAAATGGGTTTTCTTTTAAGGCTCGCTGGCACTTATCCCGCTTTAAGGAATGACCTTTGGAATTATATTGTCAGCCTGCCTTTCGATTCGGTAACGCTGCAATATCATTTAAAAGCAGTACTTCGGTCGGCACAGGATTGTATGAAAAGGAATGCCGGTGACTCTGCACTGTTGTTATATAACCGGGGGGTGGCCGAAGCGTCCGCTAATGCGGGTTACGAGGAGGCCCTGGCTATGTTTTACCGGGAAATCGGGCGGTTATATTCCCACCGCTCCAATTATGCAAATGCGATCGGTTTCTATAATAAGGCGATAACGATCTCCGAGAAAAGAGGACTGGATGATAACAACATCATGTATATCTCAGAGCTCGGAAGCATTTATCAGCTCACAAATGAATATGAGAAAGCGCTGGCCAATTTCACCAAAGCCAGGGAATATGGTGAGCGTACAAATAATACCGCCCGCCTGGTTTATGCGCTGAATTCACTCGGTGACCTCTCGAGGGTAAATGGCAAACTTGATGAAGCCATCTCCTATCATGAACGTTCCATGGACATAGTGAAGAAGGAATCGGGTAAACTGGACCTGTGGGCCTGCACTTCTCTCGGGAAGATCTACACCGCAAGGAATGAATTAGAAAAGGCAGAAGCCTGTTTTGATCTGGTGATCAAAGAGGCCGTAACGGACGTGGACCTTGTTTCCCAATGTTACCTGAATCTTTCAAGATGTGAACACAAGCGAGGCTTGATCGGCAGTGCAATTGCAAAAGCCATCAAGGCTTATGAAGTAAGCCTCACTTCACCCGATCTTAGTATACGCAGCAGTATAAGTCATGAACTCGCGTTACTGTACAAGGAGGATGGAAGATTTGAAAAGGCTCTTGAGTATTTCTCCATCTTTCACGTACTTGAAGATTCACTTAACAATAAGGAGCAGATAAAAAAAAGGGCTGAGATAGAATACCGCCACAAAGAAGAAAAGCTCGTGGAAAAGAACGAACTCCAGTTAAAAGCCGAAAAAGAGAAGCGAAACATCGAGGCAAAACGGAACAGCGCCATCATCATATCCATTGCCGTTATCCTCGTACTGA
>DATDFI010000449.1:0-3477 GCA_036522695.1 Bacteroidia bacterium
GTGGTGATACGGTGAGCCAGCGCATGCCGGGGCCCATGGGCGCATCCGTGCGAACGGTGAAGCCGAGTTTATTCACATAAAAATCTTTGGCGCTGTCCTGGTCGAGGACAAAAATGCTGACGTGAGAAAGTTTACTGATCATGGCTTTGTGTTTTTACCGCAAAGATGGTGTAGGGACAGCAACCCGGTTTCTCGGAAATTGCTTTTTTGTATTACTCAGCGCTGAATTTTTGAAAAGCAGCCCGGAATGAACTGCAGCGGTTGTTCTTTTACCTGGCGCCTGAGCTGTGATCGGGTTTTCCCGTACGCGGAAGGGGTGAGACCGGTTTGTTTTTTGAAGAGAGCGGTAAACGAACTTAAACTTTCGAAGCCCACGGCAAAGCAAGCTTCAGAAACATTGGTACCGGAGTTGAGCATGAGCTTCGCTTCGTGTATGCGTACGAAAGTGAGGTATTGGTGCGGGGTTTTACCGTATATTTTTTTAAAGAGGCGGATGAAATGGAATTTTGAAAAGAAAGCTTCGTCCGAAATGTTATCGAGATCGATCTTATCCGTAAAGTTTTTATCGATAAAAATTTTGGCCTGCACGATGCGCCTGTACAGGTAAACCTTCGGGTATGGTTCCGGTATTTTTTCCATTACCATCCCGGTTCAACAAAATACAGCACTGTTCCGTCCGGGTCTTTGAAGTGAACGTATTTCCCGGATTTCCCCTCGGCCGCGCGGAATTTTATTTTGAGTTTGGTCAAAAGTTTTTTCGCATCGCTTTGCCTGTCGATCATAAAACCTATGGAAACAGCCTCATTGCGCTTGTATTTTCCATCGGCCGGGTGCAGGCCGATCACGATGTCCTTAGCCGATAGCATCGCGTAATGATCGCCCCAGCGCTGCTGCAGCTTCAATCCTATCTTTTGATAAAACTCGCAGGACTTGTCCATGCTTTTCACCATGATGGTGACATTTGAGCTTTTGATCTTCATTTTGTTGTTCTTTAAAATCTTATTCCGATGACGCAAACATCATCCACCTGTTCGAGCGCGCCTTTCCACTCTTCAAAACACATGTCAAGCGTATCGCGCTGCTCCTGCATGGGTTTATCCCGCATGCCGAGCAATACGGTTTGCAAGGTTTTGTATTTGAACTTTTTCCCTTTCGGTCCCCCGAACTGGTCGGCAAAGCCATCTGTGAAAATATAAATGCAATCGCCAGGCCCGAGCTGTATGCTGTGGTTGGTGAATGATCTCCTGAAATCGAATTTACCGATGGGCTGCTTATCGGCTTTTATTTCTTCAACAGTGCCGGTTGCTTTACGCACCACCCAAAGGGGGTTATTGGCCCCGCAGAATTCTATCTTACGTGTTTTTTTATCGATGGCCAACAGCGACATGTCCATCCCGTCCTTCACTTCACTGTCGCTCGCATCAAATGTTTCGATGATGAGATCGGTGAGTTTATCCATAATGTCGGACGGTTTGATAAGGCCGAATTCTTTCACGCAGCGGTTAAGGCCGTTCGCGCCCATCACACTCACCATAGCGCCCGGCACGCCATGACCGGTGCAATCCACCGCTGCGATCAGTAATTTTCCGTCTCCATTCAAATACCCGCTGAATTCACCGCCTTTTGACTTCACGGTATTACGTGCGGCCGATTCGGAGCTGTCGTACATCCAGTAAAAATCACCGCTTACGATGTCCTTCGGTTTGTACAGGATAAAGCTGTCGGGTAATTTCTCCTTCACCTTTTCGAGGCCGGGGAGGATGGCGCGCTGCAAACGCAAGGCATAATTGATGGAGTCGAGGATCTCCTTGTTCTTTTCCTCCACCATTTCCTTCTGGTGCTGGATCTCCTGAGTGCGTTCGAGTACCTTTTGCTCCAGTCCCTGGTTGATCTCGCGTAACTCTTCCACCAGGCGTTTGATGGAAAGCTGCATTTTGCGGAAGGACAATGCCAGAATGCCGATCTCGTCCTTTCGTTTTATCCCTATCTGCACATCAAAATTCCCTTTCGCCAGTTCCACGGCATCGTTGGTGAGTATGTTAAGTGGCCTGGTGATCTTGCGCGAAATAAAATATGAAACGATGATGATGAGCAGCACCATGATGGAGAAGGCGATGATGATGCGGTCGCGCAGCGAATGCACGTACTCGAATGCTTCCTTTTCATCGATCTCGCTCATGATCACCCAATGCATGCAGGGAATGTTGAGTGGTTTGTAGGCCGAGAGCACGGGCACCCCGCGGTAATCCGGGAAGATCTTTTGTTCCGTTTTTCCCTGTAAAGCTGCAATGGTTCCCTGTGTTTTCACCACCTGCAGGCCAATACTCGAATGGAAATTTTTGATCTTGTCTATCGTGGCATCCGGCAGACCGATCTCTTTGATCATGAGGTAATAATTGGTGCTGTCCTCGATCAGGAAACGTGATTGATTGCGGAGCGTGAAATCTTCACCCACCAGGTAGGTCTCACCGCTGTTGCCTAATCCCACGTTCGTCCAGCCCTGTTTATTGGTCATGATGTCGTTGATGCGATCGATGGGGATCTGGAAAATGAGCACGCCTATCTTTTCATCTCCGTCAAAAATAGGAGAGGCAATGAAAGAGGCAGGCGCATTGTAAGAGGGATGGTAGGGCCTGAAATCAACCAGCTGCACGAAATTTCTTTCGTTGCTCGCATTGGCCACGCGAAAGGCATCGGCAAGGTTGGTCTCGCGAAAGGGACCATCAAGCAGGGAAGTGCCAAAATCCACTTCTTTGAAACAGGTGTAAACAATGTTGCCTTTGGGATCAACGAGGAATACATCGTAGTACCCGAATTTCTCGAGGTAATCGCGTATCACCGGGTGGTAATGTTTGTGGACCTTGCTGTAATAACTTTTATCGGCCGATGAATCGAGGTTGAGTTTACTCCCCACCGGGTTAGGATTGTGAACGATATAAAGGTCCTGGAGGATGCGGCAATTTTTATCAGGCGACATCTCATCTTCCACCGTTGCTTTTACCTGCAGGTTTGCGTTAAGCCGCTTGAGGTAAGTGTTGTTGAAATAATTACCGAGGTCCTCCGTGAGGGTGTCCATCGCTTTATCATCGATGCCGAGGTCCTTATCCACCTGGTGAAAGCCTTTGCCTAGGTCCTTCATCGCATTGATGAAGGTGGGGTCCTCTGAAAAAGTGCGTATCTCCTGCGTGATCTGGCCGAAATAATCTTCGATCTGGCCGGCTTTCATTTCGCGCACGGCAGTAAGCTTGTTAAAGGATTCTTTTTCGAGCGAATCGGATGCGGTGCGATAGGAAAGAATGCCAATGATGAGGCAGGCCAGGAAGGCGATGGCGAAAAAAGAAAGCGTAAGTTTTAAACCTATTTTCATACGCTGGGCTGGGCCAGATGCAAATGGAGCCCAAATCTACAAAAAACGGGCCTTGTTGAAAGGTCAGAGTTCACGGAGCTCCCATTGCAGGTTTTTGCGGGCTTGCTCCT
>DATDFI010000450.1:0-5210 GCA_036522695.1 Bacteroidia bacterium
CATCATTACCGTCATTTCAATGCTGCAGCTCTTATGGATGCGGCGAAAGGATATGAAGCACACCTCACTGCAGGCGGAAAAATGATGATCACACTTGCAGGCGCGATGAGTACGGCAGAGCTTGGCATTTCACTTGCAGAAATGATCCGTGCAGGCAAAGTGGATATTATCACCTGCACGGGAGCAAATCTTGAAGAAGATATTATGAATCTTGTCGCACATTCGCATTACAAGCGTGTGCCGCATTACCGTGATCTTAGCCCGCAGGAAGAATGGGACCTTTTGGAAAACCATTACAACCGCGTTACCGATACCTGCATCCCTGAAGAGGAAGCTTTCCGCAGGTTACAAAAGCATATTCATAAGGTATGGAAAGATGCCGATAGCAAGGGCGAGCGTTATTTTCCACATGAATACATGTATAAGATATTGCTCTCGGGTGAATTGAAACAATATTACGAGATAGATCCTAAAAATTCGTGGATGCTGGCGGCTGCAGAAAAAAATATCCCGATCGTGGTTCCCGGCTGGGAGGACAGCACCATGGGAAATATCTTTGCATCGTACGTGATCAAAGGGGAGATGAAGGCCACTACGATGAAGAGCGGTATTGAATATATGGTGTGGCTGGCCGATTGGTACCGTAAAAATTCTTCAGGCAAGGGCGTAGGATTTTTCCAGATAGGCGGAGGTATTGCAGGTGACTTCCCGATATGCGTGGTGCCCATGATGTACCAGGACCTTGAATGGCACGATGTTCCTTTCTGGGGCTACTTCTGCCAGATCTCCGATTCCACTACCAGTTACGGTTCTTATTCGGGCGCAGTTCCCAATGAAAAGATCACCTGGGGCAAACTGGATATTAAAACCCCAAAGTTCATTGTAGAGAGTGATGCGAGCATTGTTGCTCCCCTGATGTTCGGGTGGATATTGGGGTGGTAAATTCAGTTTATAGTTTATAGTTTACAGTTTATAGTTGCTGGGAAAACTATGAACTATAAACTATAAACTATGAACTATGAACTCCCCATGGCATAATTGTTGTTTAACGTTGCTCGTCCCCGTTCAATCCTTGCAAACGGAGCCGGTATCCTGTCCCGATCTTCCCGTCTCCTTCCTTGCATCATCTTTCACGCCCGATGAAACGAACATTTACACTCTTATTACTGGCCGCGTTATTTTTTCCGTCATGCACGGCTTACGTTCACTTTGATGCCATACAGCCGGCTTATGTGAACATTCCCGTTCAATACAAGAAAATATTGCTTATCAACCGCACGCGCCCGGATGCAAAACGATCCATTGACAAACTGGAGAACGTGCTCACCGGTGAGTGGGGCAAGCAGGACAGCAAGGCCTCCTTCCGCTGCCTTGATGGACTCTCACAAAATCTTCAATCCTCTTTGAAGAACTATCAAACGATGGTATTGAAGGACACCAACCTTGCCGGAACAGGCAATATGATATTCCCGCCCGCCATGCCCCCGCGTTTTATTGACAGCGTATGCGCAAAGTATGGGGCGGATATCGCCATTGTACTGGAAGCGTTCGATACGGATGTGATCTCGAAAGCAAATGGCGCGCCCGTATTGCTGAGCCCGCTGCCGCTGTTGAACCCGCTTGCCGGACCCACCTTCACTTTATTCTCGAGGGTAAAAGCGGGCTTCCGGATCTATGATCCGAAGAATAACGATATGATCGACCAGTTCACCTTGTCAACCAATTATGATTTTGCAAGAATGAACATTCCTGACCAGGAAGTGCTGTTGCATTTGCCGCACGCATTGCAGGGTGTTTATGAGAATGGTTTTATGTGCGGGAACGATTACGGTTACCGCGTGGCTCCTCATATGGCATCACGTACGCGCGAGATCTACCGCAAAGGAAACTACCAGCTTAAAATGGCTTATCGTTCGGCAGTGGTGGGCAAGTGGGATGATGCTTACGCGATATGGCAGAAAAATATCACTTGCGGCAAGCGCAGGGCCGAGTGGCATTCGTATTATGACCTGGCTGTTTACTATGAAAAGACCGGCAATCTCAACCTGGCAATAGAAACTGCGGAGAAGGGATTCCAGCTTTACGGCAGGAGACCTTTGTTGTATTACTCCAATATTTTAAAAGACATGAAGGTGGAGGAGAAGCGCGTGGTGGAACAGCTGCCGGACACGTTGAAGTAGTATTGAGACGGATATATGTGACGCGGGATCTGGGTATTGAGAGTCTCGTGGCGGTTGTACGGCACAGCTCTTTTAATCCTGCTTTCAAAAGGGAACTCTTCTTCTCGGGCAGGGCTGCCACCCGGTTTTTTCAATCGTCCATTTCCCATCCTTGAATTTGCGGGTGACGGTTCGGGATCAGGAGCGGGATCGTTAAATATTTTTTGAACTCATTGGACCAGTTGATCTTGGTGTAGGAGCATTTTCGCCATCGCAATGCCGGAGGGGTTGATCATCATGACCTGCCCGGTAAGCAGCATATCACCGAGTGGTATGTCACCGAGTGAATGACAGTTGTCGAAGGGGATGAACCGCATGGTCCCGGATAGGTAGCTGGGATCTTGCGCGTGGCAAAAGAAGCTTGCCAGGCAGCAGTAACACAGCAGGGCGGGGCGCGAGATCATACTTTTGTAACACGAGTGGGTTAGGCATACGGAACTTCTTCTTCCCCCGGGGCTCAGGGCTCGCGTTTTTTCACCTTCCGCTCAAATTTCTCCCGTATGATCTTTTCCACCGGCCGTTTTTCAATTTTGCTCTCGAGCCAGGAAATGATGTCGAAGTAAAGGAAAAGGCGTTTTTCGTAGGGGTGCCTCTCGAGCGGTACCAGTTTTTTCTTTAATGCCGAGAATTCCTTCACCAGTTTTTTCCCGCGCGTTTCGCGTGTAAGGTTGCGCATGAATTGGAGGATGTAACGGTGGTAACGGAAGCGTTCTTCTTTTTTCAGTAGGAAGCGATACGTGGAGCGGATGTTGTATTCGGCCAGTTCCATGTTCCCGAGTTCGTAATGACAGATCAGGAGCAGGATGCGTGCGAAGGAAAGAATATCCTCGCGCAGCTCAACATCACGGCTGTTGATGATGCGGTTGAGCCAGTTAACAGCGCGTTTAAAATTGCCCGCACCAAAATAAAGGCAGGCTACCTTGTAATAAAATAACAGCACGTAATGTTTGTCCATACCCCTGGCGAAGCGGTCGAGTTCGTGTTCCGCCACTGAAATGATCTTGGTGCCCCCGGTAAAATCCCCCATCATAAAATAATGGTTGATCTTGTGCATGTATTTATACTTGAAGAGCATCATTTGCAGGTGCTCGGTAAGATGGAGCCCCTTGATCGCGTGTACGCGCATGAGCTTTTTGTAATTCGTTTCGAACTCACGGAAGAGAAAAAGCTTGTTCTCTGCCACCAGTAAATTATTGAGCCCCTTGATGTAAAGCTCGGGTGCGCGGGTGATGCGCGCGGGGTCTTCTTCAAAAAGCGCGATGTACTTCAGCGCAAAGCGGTAACCGTTCCTGAAATCCTGCACGAAAAAATAATAGCTCACGTAAGAAGAGTAGAGGTAGACCTTCTCGCTGAAGGAGAGTTTCTTCTCTTCATATTCGGGCAAACCTGAAAAAAAGAAGCTGCGCACCTTTTCATGGTCCTCGCGGTTACGGACAAACCCCAGTTTCACATAAAGTGAATTGAGCCGCGCATAAAGATTCGAGAAACGATTGATGTTATCGATCTGGCGTGCCACGGTGCGCGTTTCGGAAATGAGCAGGGCCACCCGCTCCTCGTTGTGCTCGCTCACGGTTTGCATCACCACATGCTTTTCAAATTCCAGGATGTCGAGGAGCAGGGCGGGCTGTTCAAGCTGGGTCGCCTCCTTCTTTGCCTTGTCGAGCATCTTCACCGCTTGCGCATGCAGCCCTTTATTGTAGAGTATGCGTGCGTATTCTATCCAGTTGCGTATCGTACTTTCTTCGGAAGAGGACTCACCGAAAAGGCGCAGGCTGCGCAATACCTGTTTTCGAAGGTTGGCTTTCAGGTTATGCAGTTGGATAGGCTTGAGATGAGGGGCCTTGCGAAGGATCTTTTTTTCGTTGTAGTGTTTTTGCTTTTCGATGAGGTCGAAAAGGTGAACGAACTTTTTGTTGGCGGCCGGGCTCATGGCCGATGCGTGCAGCCTGAAATAGCGCTTTTCGCTTTTGGATAAGGAATGAATGAGCTGGAATAAGGGGTCGGTATCTTCCAAAGACATTGTATTAATATCAGATCGAATATATAATTTTAAGAGTAATAAATGGAATTTAATTTAATAAAATATTCGTTAGGAATCGTAGCAAAAATTAAAATTGATTTGTGATCGCCCGCCCGGGTGGGATACATTTGTTGTCCAAACCGAAGCCATGGGAACAAAAGCCGCTATAACCGCTGTTGCCAATTACCTGCCCGATGATGTGCTTAGCAATGCTGAGCTGGAAAAAATGGTGAACACCAATAACGAGTGGATCCTTTCACGCTCCGGCATTGCCGAGCGCAGGATATTAAAGGACCCCACGCGCGCCACCGCCTGGATGGGAGCCGAAGCCGCTAAAAAGCTCTTGGCCAAACGAAAGATCTCCGCCTCCGAAATTGAACTCATCATTGTTTGTACTGCCACCCCTGATCACCAGTTCCCGGCCACTGCCAATATTGTAAGCAACATGATCGGTGCCACCAATGCCTGGAGCTTTGACGTGATGGCTGCATGTTCGGGATTTATTTACGGCTTGACCGTTGCGAGTAAGTTCATTGAAACAGGGGTGCATAAAAAGGTACTCTTGATAGGTTCTGATAAAATGTCGAGCATCGTGGACTACAAAAACAGGAATACCTGTGTGTTGTTCGGTGATGCAGCCGCAGCGGTCCTGTTAGAGCCGGACGAAAGTGGAAACGGTATTTTGGATTCGCGGCATTACAGCGATGGGAGCGGAATGAAGTATTTGCACCAGCTAGCCGGGGGCAGCCGATTCCCTACGAATTTCGATACGGTGGAATTAAAGCAGCATTACATTCACATGGATGGCAAACCCGTTTTTAAAGTGGCCGTGGAGAAAATGGCGGACGTGGCGGCCGAGATGATGGAAAGGAATAATTTGAAGGCGGGTGACGTAGCATATCTTGTTCCTCACCAGGCCAATAAGCGCATCATAGAAGCCACCGCGCAGCGCATGGGTGTTGGAATGGAAA
>DATDFI010000451.1:0-44070 GCA_036522695.1 Bacteroidia bacterium
ACTGACGGGCAGATATTCCTCGAATCGAATTTATTCAACGCGGGTGTGCGTCCTGCGATCAACGTAGGCATCTCGGTATCGCGCGTGGGCGGTAATGCACAGATCAAATCCATGAAGAAGATCGCGGGTACCTTGAAACTCGACCAGGCGCAGTACCGCGAGCTGGAAGCTTTCGCGAAGTTCGGTTCCGATCTTGATGCCGCCACCAAATCCATACTCGATAAAGGTTCGCGCAACGTGGAGATCCTCAAACAAGGCCAGTTCTCACCCCTGCGTGTTGAGCAGCAGGTGGCGATCATTTATTGCGGAACAAAAGGTTTGCTGCGCGATGTGCCGGTGAACAGGGTGAAGGAATTTGAGACCGAGTTCCTCAGCTACCTCGAGAATAAGCACAAGAATGTACTGAACGACCTGAAGGCGGGTAAGATCAGCGATGAGATCACGAATGTGCTCGAGTCGGTTGCAAAGGACCTGGCAGGAAAATATAAAAAAGGATAAGAGCCCGGGTTGATGACGTGAGTCTCATTTCTCACGTCTCATTTCTCACATCTTAATACAATGGCTAATTTAAAAGAGGTACGTAACAGGATAGTTTCCGTTTCATCCACGCAGCAGATCACCAGCGCGATGAAGATGGTGAGTGCGGCCAAGCTGAAGCGCGCGCAGGATGCGATCGTGCAGATGCGCCCGTACGCCAACAAGCTGCGTGACATCCTCGAGAACCTCAGCTCCGGTCTCGACAGCTCCGAAGGGACCTATTCGAAGCAGCGCGAGGTGAAAAATGTATTGCTGGTGGTGATCACTTCCAACCGCGGCTTGTGTGGCGCTTTTAATGCCAACGTGATCAAACGCGCCAACCAATTGCTCAAAACCGAATACAGCGACAAGCAAGTGAGCGTATTGTGCATCGGGAAAAAAGCGAATGACTTTTTCAAGAAAACACATTACAAGATCATTGGCTCCGATATGCCGCGCAAACTGAATGAGCTGTTCGACAAGCTTACGTTCGATAACGTGGCTCCCGTTGCCGAAAAAGTGATGGAGGCTTTTGCAAAAGGGCAGTTCGACAAGATAGACATGGTGTACAACCAGTTCAAGAATGCCGCGGTGCAGAATACTGTTGTGGAAGCTTTTTTACCGGTTATACCGAAAAAAGATGAAAGCAAAAAGAAAGCGGTGAACGATTATATTTTTGAACCCGACCGCGGGCAGATCGTGCAGGACCTTATTCCCCGCTCGCTTAAAACACAATTCTATAAAGCGCTGCTTGATTCGCACGCAGCCGAGCACGGTGCACGCATGACCGCCATGCACAAAGCAACGGACAACGCGAAGGAGCTGATACGCGAGCTTAAACTGAATTACAACAAGGCCCGCCAGGCCGCTATCACGGGCGAGATCCTCGAGATCGTGGGAGGCGCGGAAGCGCTGAATAATTAAAAGAATTTAAAATTTACAGGAAAGACCCGCAGTGCTGCGGGTCTTTTTTGTTTTAACGTTGCCATGCTAAACGAACCGTTGAGCTTAGCCCTGCCTTCGTACGAAGGGCACTCCGGCAGGCAGGCCCGATGGAATCAAGGTAGCGCATTCCCGGGAGGAAGGTTCCTCAAGTTGCACTAAACGCAAGGCCAACACAAGCTCCATAGGATGACCTCCCGCTACCGAAATGACAGCGGGAATACTGCACAGAACCTCGCTCCAACCCATCGAAAACCGGCTACATTTTAACCAAATTTTCATGCGTAAAAATTTTGCGCTTTCGGTTCTTCTTATACCTTTGTAATCCCTCTAAAAAACGGGCCGCCATGCTGGCGGGAATGTTAAACAACCAAACTTTTTTACCATGGAAAGAATAGAACATTACTACGAGATGATCGACAACATCATCAAGGGCTTTGGCGTTGATCCCAGCGCTTGTAAAAGCGAAACTCCCGGCCAGTGGAACCTGAAAAAAGGATCTGCTCCTGTGTGGGTTGACGTATGGAAAATGCAGGACCAGGAGTACGGATACCTCCAGATCATGGCTCCCATTTGCGAAGTGCCCGTGAACAACCAGCACCTTTTCACCAAAGAGCTGCTCGAGATCAACCACCAGCTTTATGGTGTGGCCTTCACCATTTACAAAGAGTGGGCTTACCTGAAGATGATCCGCGAACTGGATGGCTTGGACGAAAGCGAAGCTTTGGCAATGTTCAACCGCATTGGTAACTATGCTGACCAGTACGATGATATTTTGAAGAACAAATACGGCTTGACCAACGCTACACGCGGTTAATTCTGTTCACATAAGATGAAAAGGTCCCGGGGCAATGAGTTCCGGGATTTTTTTTACGGAAGTTTTTACCGCCAAGAACATGGAGAACGCTGGGAAACGTAGGGCCCCTGTGAAACTCCATGATCCCTGTATCTCCGTGGTAAACCTTATTTTTGAATGAGTAGAAATAGAAAGCGATATGCAGAATGAGTTTACGACCGAGCGGTTGCAGTTGCGTGACCTGGGCACGCAGGATACCGGTTTCATTATTGAATTGTTAAACAGTCCCGGCTGGATACGCTTTATAGGCAACAGGAATGTGAATACTGCCGGGGACGCGAAGGCTTATATACAAAAGGTGACAGGTAACCCTAACATCCAATACTGGGTAGTGAATTTGAAAGAAAATAAAATTGCGGTGGGCGTTATTACATTGATAAAACGCGATTACCTCGAACATCACGATATTGGTTTCGCTTTTTTACCGCAGTATGAAAAACGTGGGTTTGCTTTTGAAGCGAGCAAGGTGGTGCTGGAAAACGCGCTGGAACTGCATAAAGTTTTACTGGCCACTACACTGGCTGAGAATTTGAGCTCCATAAAGCTGCTCACCAAACTTGGTTTTACTTTTGATAAGGAGATAGAGAATAACGGGGAGAGGTTGAGGGTGTATAAGGTGGAGAAGAATTAAGACTCGGAATGTCACCCTGAGCCTGACGAAGGGTGAATCATGGTTCGACAGGCTTACCATGACAAAATAATTATGCGAAAATATATTTCCCCTTTTTTCATTTTCTTCTGCGCGAAAGCATTCGCACAATCCCAACCCTGCGATGTAATGGAGATCGTGCGCAATCCCGCTGATGTGGCCTGGACCTGGTCGCCCGACAGTACACAGTACCTCGTGAATAAAAAAGATTCGGCCGGCATTTACCAAATTTATGTGGGGAAGAAAGGAGATGCTAAACCAAAATGCATTTCGTACAACGGTCCCGCTTCCCAAAAGCCCTGGAGCAAACGACAAAAGATGCAGGTGCAATGGCATGCCTCGGGCCAATGGATCATATGCGTGGTGGAGAAAGAGAAATTCAACGAGCAATGGCTGAACGGGACAAAAGGAGGAAGAAAACTTTTGGAAGGCTGGCTGCAATGCGGCTTGTGGATGGACATCTGGGCCGTGAAACCGGATGGAACAGAATGGACCCTATTGCAAACCACCATTCATGGCGTGACCGGGCCGGCTTTTACACCGGGTGGGAAAAAATGTGTGTGGGCCGAGGCGCTGGACAGCGGCAACCTCGCGAAAGATAAATTCGGGATCTGGAAATTGATGCTGGCTGAATTCGGGATTGAAAATGGGAAACCAAAGTTCATCACCACAAAAAACATCACGCCTAAAGGCGCGAAGTGGGTGGAGCCCGGGAATTTTTCACCTGACGGAAAAAGTGTTTTACTCTCGGCAGATATCGGGATGAGCGATGCGCGGGGGCAGGACCAATTCATTTTAAACATTGAAACAGGAGAATGGAAAAACCTCACCAACTCACCAAAAGTTTGGGATGAGCATGGCGTATTCTCTCCCGATGGAAAGAAAGTTTTATTCATGAGTTCGTATCCCTACCGTGCGGATAAAAATTCCTACAAAGTGGTTGGCATAAAAACAGAATTCATGCTGGTGAATATTGACGGAACAGGATTGCAGCAACTCACGCACTTTCGTGTGAAAGGTTACCCGGAATCATCGGATGGAATGGCTGCAACGGGTTTTTTTAGCGCGGATGGGAAAGCCATTTATTGCCAGACGCTTATTTTTCCAGCGTACGAGAACTGGATCATAAAACTAAAAGGTCCGTGCGGGAATGAGAAGTGATATTAAAAAAAGAGGAATACAATTCCGCGGTACTATCTTTCAATACACAGGATAAAATCCTTTGCTACCTGGTACCCCAATCCTTGCCGGTCACCGCTTTGTAACCTCCCCGCGCCTGCTGGTTATTAGGATCGAGCGTGAGCGCCTGGTACCAGCATTGGGCGGCCTTATTAAAATCTTTCAGCTCGTAATTCGCCCCACCGTAATCGGTCCAGTACATGGAATTGTACGAAGCGTAAGTAACGCTTTTCTCGAGGTATTTTGCTGCTGAAGTAAAATCCTTTTTCGCGCCCGCCTGCAATCCCAGCGTGTGATACGTATCAGCCAACGCATCATCTTTATCCTTCCAGAAGTTGGCATGACCCGCACGCGGGAAGACCTGCGCTGCCTGGTTCCACAGCTCTTCACACTTAGCATACTGGTGCCTGCGATAATAAATATATCCCAGGTTCACATAACCGATATAATATCCCGAACTCTTACTGCCTTTGTGCATGTGTGCTGCGATCGCACGGTTAAGATAGAATATGGCGCTGTCATAATACTGGTTGCGCAGCACCGTATCTTTTTTCTCCCGCTCCACCGAATCCGCCAACTCAATAAAGGCCTTACCCGCATTACCATTCGCCATGATGGCATGCGGAACAACCTTGGCATCGTGAATAAAAAGTGTATGATCGTTTTCCCATTCGGCATTTCGGGGAATGGTGATAAATCCAAATAACAACACGAGAGGGACGCAAAACAACAGCAATACATTTCGCCTCGAGCTATATTCCTTTATTTTATCCAGTAACAAGATGAGGCGATAAGAAAAATAGATCACAAATCCGAAGGAAGCGTGGTACAACAAACGTTCGCCCATACTCGCACCAATATCAAACACAAAGTTTGATACCATGGAAATGAACGCGAGATACGCGAACAGCGCGAATGCCATGGGGTCTTTTTCCAGGAAAAGACGAATGGCATAAATGATCATACCCAGGTGAAGAAGGATGGAACACCAGACCAGTGAGCTTGAAAAGTCGGTGTAGGGAATAGTGTTATACGAGTAATCCGCGCTGAGCGGCCAGGGCCAAACCAGCTTACTGGCGTAAAGCAGAAGCACTAAAACTTTGGTGGCCATGCTTTGGGCCTTTGTAGCATACACATACGGATTGTTGAGCACCTCCTCGTGACCGAGACCATGCTTGAACGGAACATAATGCATGTGAATGCCCAGGTAAACCACTGCAACGCCAATAAAAGGCAAAGTAGCGGTGAAAGCGCTGCCCAGGTCTTCCTTTCTAAAGCACACAAAAGAAATGGGAATAAGAGCAAGCAGGGTGATGCCCCATTCCTTGGAAAGTAAAGCGAGGAAATAGCAAACGCACGCCTTTATGATCGTAGAAGGACTTTTGTCCTCACGCCAGCGAAAGGCATAAATGAATGTGAGGCAAATGAAAAGGAGTGAAAGGATTTCGTCCCGGCTTTTTACATTGGCAATGGCTTCGGTGTGGATGGGATGAATGGTGAAAAGCAGGGTCGCGAGGAAAGCCACATCGGGCATCGAAGGGAAAAAATACGTGCGCAATAAATAAAGCATCACAACCATCGACAACACGAACAGGATCACATTCACCGTGTGACGGACAGGTGCGATGTCGAGATTGGATTCGAGCGCAGATTTTTCGAGCGAAGCGATCTCTTTCGAAAGGCGTTGATTTGTTTTCGGGTCCATCCCGAAAGGATTACTGAGCGAGTCGCGCACTTCCTTCATGCGATCGCCATAGCAGGTCCCGAAAATATTTTGTTCGATCGCGAACGTTACAATGGACAGGGGACGATAGCGCCCACCTGAAAGTTGGTCCTTCGAAGCCTGCATCTGCCTGTAAAAGCTATCGAAGGCATCCCTGGTCATGATGTCTCTTATGCCTCCAAAGCCCTGCTGCACGTACTGGTTCTTTACAATGATGATGTCATCATCGAGCGCATACTGGTTATTGAATGTATTGATGTAAAATGCAAACGCAAGGATACCGATGACAATGGCCTGCGCACGGAAAGTGGGCAGGAATGAAAATAAAGAAGGCTTTTTTTGAGGCACGGGCGTTTCGATGTCGATCTCGAACTCCTCTCCCACATCACGCAAACGTGAAGCTTTATTTTTCTTTTTTGCCATAGATCAATTCAGAGGTACACCATTTTAAACTCCAGCCTGCGCGCAATAGCCCCGTAGTTGCGGTAAATGGCCGCCTGCACTTTCGACACCGCTTTATATTTCTGGAAAAGATCGATCAAAATAAGATCGAACACCGTGCTCTCGAAAAAATCCACATCGGCACGAAAGCCAGACACACACAATGCCTTTGTTTTTTTCAAAAACTTCACGATCTGCTCGTGGGGAACATCAATGGTCTTGCATGTTCCGAAATGGATCACTTTATCCGCGCAAGCGCCTTTCAGAATGTCACCCAATTCATCGAGCGTGACAAATTCATTCAATCCCGGCTCTATTTTCCCTTCTTCCCCGTGAAAAGCCAGGTAGCAGATGGAATACGACTGGTACTTTTTATTTTTCCAGCGCTTCACATAATACTCCAGGTTCTCCCGGTTGCTGCAGCGCTTGTATATGTACTTGATGTCGAAGTTGGCCTGCATGAAATTGAGCGCAGCCTTGATGCTGGAACGGTCGCGCAGGTCCTTACCCCATTCGCCTTCGAGGCAAAAAACATTTTTGATGTAGGTGGATGATAAACGCATAGATCACTTACTCTCTCATTCGCATCACAAAAACTTCATCTCCCGCAAAGCCGAAGGAGCGGCAAAAATCATATTTCTTCATTAACAGCTTCGGAAATTCCTTTACCTCGTAAAACCCGAAACGTGAAAAATACTTCGGGATCACACAGGTCACGTAAACATCCGTTCCTTTTTCCCGCAGCAGTTCGCAAACAATGGCCGTTCCTATCCCCTTACCCTGTTCTTCCTTAACAACGCCCAGCGTAGCCAGCTCACTCCAGTCATAATACCTTTTCAATCGCCCGAAACCTAGGATCACCCCGTTCCTTCGCGCCACCATAAATTGCTCGTAACTCAAATTGGTGCAATCCAGGTCGAGTGCATCGGCCTTGCGCGCGATATCTTCCATATCACCGCGCACCGCTTTCTCAATGCTTATCTCAATTTGTTTTTGTCCCGGGAAGGTTTCCATGGCCTGGTTTTCTCCCTTTGCTTAGCCTACCTGTTTGCTTTCAACAAGCACACCGTTCTTATAAATTTCCTTTTTCACCGGTTTGCCGCCTTCATCCCAATATTTCCATTCCCCTTCCTGCTTCCCGTTCATGTATTCTCCCTCGCTCTGCCTTTTCCCGTTCTCGTACCAACTGGTGTTCAAACCATCCTCCACCCCATCCTTAAAATTACATTCCCAGTATTTGTTCCCTTTGGTGGTCCAGTAGGTTGTAACTCCATTCTCTTTGCCGTTGCGGTAAAATTTCTGGTACGATCTCTTCCCATCCTCGTAATAAAAGATATAAACGCTGTCCAATACATTATCCTTATAATATGCTTCGATACGTTTATTGCCGTTGTCGTACCACTCGTTGTACGGACCGCTCATTTTGTTCTCATGATAGAAGTAGCGGCTTTTCTTTTTCCCGTTAAGGTAAAAATTGGTCATGGTATCATTCTGCGCATCATCAACGGAATAACCTTCCTGCATTAAATTCCCATTGCCCCAGTAATACTGGAATTTCCCGTTCATGCGCCCGTTCTTATAATTGATGCGCGAGCTCACAACCCCGTTCTCGTACCAGTAGGTCCAGGTACTGTCATTCTGCCCGTTCACGGTTTTGCCTTCGCTTTTTTTATGGCCTTCACTCCACCATGTGGTTTGAAGCTGCGCAAATAAAGCGGGGGGAAGAAGCAGTAAAATGGAAAGGATAGTCCGCATAGAGGAAAATGAGCCTCTAAAATACGAAATTATCCTCGCGTTTCAGAGGCATTATTGGTATAATTTGTGTGGTCGAAAGACCTATTTTTGTCCCGTTATATCAACGCTTTGAAAAAATTCTTTGCCGGCAGGCTCACCCTGCTCTTCGCTTCCATACTTTGTTTTGCCGCGGCCCATTTCAGCGACAGCGTTGCTGACGACCATGGCAATACCATTACCAAGCTGGAAAGTATTTTGCACCGCAAGGAAGCCGAGCTGGATACGCGCGTGGATTCGCTCGCTGCCGAGGCTGAAAAAAATTCCTACCCCCAGCTTTTCGAAAAATATTCGGGCCGTTACAATGACCTGCTCGGGGACAAGGGCATGGTGATGCTGATTTATGAGAATGATACGCTCAAGTACTGGACGGACAATTCAATGGCGGTGGAGAATTACGTGAGCGAAGTTTGCCTGGACGGGCATATTGCACAGCTTCGCAACGGGTGGTTCGAGGTGATCCGTAAGCCTTCGAAACCGAGAGGCACCAAAGTGGTGATCGGTTTATTACTGATCAAAAAAGAATATCCTTATCAAAATCAATATCTCGTTAACGAATTCGGGGCAGATTATAACCTGAACAAGGACATACAGGTGGTGCGATCGGATACCAGCTCGAACAACCAGGTGCGTACCGGCAAAGGCGCTTACCTTTTTTCGCTGGTGTTCCCGCAGTCGGAGGTGGATGATACGGCCGGTAACGTGTTCATCATTTCCCTTCTTAATTTCCTGGGGTTCCTGCTCGCAGTATACTACCTCCGTGCCGAATGCAATTCGCTAAGTAAGAACCTGGGCCCTTATGTTGCCGCATTGCTTTTCACAGGGGCGGTGGTGCTGCTGCGTTTCCTCACCATTTACATGCGTTTTCCCGAATCGCTTTACGAGCTGCCGGTGTTCGGACCAAAATATTACGGTGATGCCACTTCCTACTGGCTTTCATCGCTCGGTGACCTGTTCATCAACGCCCTGCTTGCTTTTTACATCACCTGGTTCATTTGCCGCACCTGCCCCTTTGATGCTGCATTCTTAAAAAAAATGCGCTTTCCGCAAGCAGCCCTCGCCTTTTTATTGCTGCTGCTCCTGTTCGGGTTTTCGCATGTACTCAATGGACTTTTCATCGGCCTTATCCAGAACTCCAATATTTCCTTCAACATCAATAATCTTTTCAGCCTTGACGGGTACAGTTACATGGGCATTTTCATCATGGGCCTTCTCCTGTTCTCGTTCTTTCTTGCTACCGAAAAGATCATCGATATCATTCGCAGGCTCAGCATTTCCGCAAGGCAGCGGGTGCTGTTATTTCTTGCTGCACTGCTGCTGTACGTGATCCTCCTGTATTTGCTGGGATCGCGTGATCCTGTTTTGATGCTGTGGCCGTCCGTCCTGGTGCTTTCCATCGCGCTGGTGCGCAGGGACACCTCATCGCCCTATGTTTTTTCAGGGGCCATTTTATTGGTGTCGCTCTTCTCGTTTTATGCGGTGCACATCCTCACAAAATACCGCGAGGAAAAAGAACTGGAGAACCGGAAGATCTTCGCGGAGAAACTCGCTGCCGAGCAGGACCCCCTTGCCGAGCATCTTTTCACAGAAGTGGAAACAAAGATCAGGCAGGACTCGAGCTTGCTCAACACCACCCTTTACCAGGATGACAATTTCGGGAAAAACTTCGTGGAAAAATATTTTGGCGGTTACTGGGAAAAATATGAAGTAAAGGTAAGTGTGTTCGACACCATGTGTTATCCCCTCTTTAACGGTTCTAATCCCAACCGCGATAACCACACTTTTTTTGAAGAGAGCATACAGAGCTTTGGTGTTCCCACCGAAAGTCCCAATTGCTTTTACCTGAACAATTCATCGGGAAAGATAAGCTACATCGCCCGGCTGCCGATGTATAAAAAAGCGTACGCAGTGCCCGGGTCCAAAGGCGACTCCATTGTGTATGCGTGGTCGCCAGCCGTTACAAAAACCATTAACATGCATGCGGTTGATATTTACCTCGAGCTGGATTCCCGTTTTGTTTCGGAGGAGATAGGTTTCCCGGAATTGCTGCTTGACCGTGAGATAGGCCTGAACCGCACGCTGGTGAATTACTCGTACGCGAAATACAAACATGGAGTACTGTTAAATAAATTCGGGAAGTATCCTTATTCGCTTTCTTCTTCTCCTTTTTGGGGCAAGGGAACCGGCACTTTGGTGGAAGAATCCGATGGGTACAGTCATGTGATCTTTCGCCCGGATGCCGAGACGCTGGTGGTGCTGAGCCGCAAAAGCGAGGGGACGCTCGGTGTGGTTACCACGTTCTCTTATCTCTTCGCATTTTTCAGTTTGCTTGTGCTGTTCGCTTTGCTGATGCGCCAGGTATCAATGGGCATGCGCTTTTCGCAAGTGAGTTTCAAGTACCGCATACAACTGCTGCTGGTGATGATCGTACTGGTTTCGCTGGTGCTCTTCGGGGGAGGAACGATCTATTACATCCAGCGCCAGTATGCGGAGAAGAACACCGATATCATCAGTGAGAAAACACAATCGGTGCTCACGGAAGTGGAAAGCAAACTGGGCAACGAACTTTCCATGACTGCGAACTACAAGGAATATGCTTCGTACATCCTTAAAAAATATTCCAACGTTTTCTTTACGGATATCAACCTGTACGACCTGCAGGGAAATCTTTTCGCTTCCTCGCGTTCCAAAGTTTTTGATGAGGGTTTGACCTCTAAAAAGATGAACCCCGAGGCCTTCCTCAATATCGGCCTGCAGCAAAAAACAGAATTCATTCACGATGAGAATATCGGGAAACTCTACTACCTCTCGGCTTACGTGCCTGTGAAAAATAAGGACGGAAAACTGGTTGCGTTCTTAAACCTCCCCTATTTCGCCAAGCAGAGCGATCTTGAAAAAGAGATATCCACTTTCCTGGTGGCGCTCATCAACATTTATGTGTTGTTGTTCGGTATGTCCATCATCGTGGCCATTTTCATTTCCAATTATCTCACCAAACCGCTCAAGCTGATCCAGGAGAAACTCGGGAAAGTAAAACTCGGGAAAACGAACGAGCCCATAGAGTGGAAACAGCAGGACGAGATCGGCAGCCTGGTGAGCGAGTACAACCGAATGATCTTTGAGCTGCAGAAGAGCGCGGAGCTTTTGGCGCGCAGCGAACGTGAAAGTGCCTGGCGGGAAATGGCGAAACAAGTGGCGCATGAAATTAAAAACCCGCTCACGCCCATGAAGCTGAGCATTCAGCACATGGAACGTTTGATCAACGATAAGTCGGATAACCTCGAGGAAAAGATCAAACGCATCTCAAAAACGCTCATCGAGCAGATCGACACCTTATCCACCATCGCCACCGAGTTCTCCAACTTTGCCAAAATGCCAAAGGCCGAGAATGAAGCCTTGCGCATCAACGAGATCCTCAAGAACAGCATCAGGCTATTTAAAAATAATGACGGAGCGGAAGTGCGTTTCAACGATGAAACGGGAGTTGATATTTTTGTTTATGCTGACAAGGAACAACTCATCCGTGTGTTCAACAACCTCATCAAAAATGCACAGCAAGCGATTCCGGAGGAGCGGGAAGGGAAAATTGAGGTGTGCCTGAAGAAAAAAGGCCAGAAGGTGATCATCAGCGTAAGGGATAACGGCACGGGCATCAGCCCGGAGGTGGTGGACAAAATTTTTGTCCCCAACTTTACCACCAAAACAACCGGGATGGGATTAGGCCTGGCCATGGTGAAAAATATTGTGGAAGGCTTTAATGGTCACATCTGGTTCGAGACCACTACCGATGAGGGAAGTATTTTTTACGTGGAGCTGCCGGAGTATAAGGAAGAGGTTAAAGGTTAAGGGTCAAATGTTATTGGTTGTTCGGGTATTTAAACCTGAAATGAGATACTTGACCTCAATTACTGCCGCAATATGAACTACGAAAACCCAATCGACAAAAAAGTGCAGGAAACTGCGGACATCATTGCAAAAAGCAAAACAGTTTTTAAGCTGCTGCGTGCGATGAGCGTATTGATCATCCTTGCCGGGCTGGTGTATTGCTGTTATTTCGTTCAGCTTCCTGATAATGATGAACCGGGCAAGCTTTATGTGCGCTGGGCTCTTACTGCTTTTCTTTCGCTCGATGGCACCATTCTCTTTATTTTCAGTAACAGGAGATTGAAGAAACTGCAACAGCAAGAGGACGATATCGGGACTAAATTTTAAATTTGTCACCGCTAACAACAAATAACCGACAACCCCTAACTTTTTAAGATCGTGTCCCGTCCCATTCGAGTCTTAGTTGCTAAAGTCGGTCTTGATGGTCATGACCGCGGTGCGAAAGTGATCGCTTCGTTTTTGCGCGATGCGGGAATGGAAGTGATCTACACCGGCCTGCGCCAAACACCCGAAATGGTGGTGAATGCCGCCCTGCAGGAGGATGTGGATGCCATCGGCATAAGCATCCTCTCGGGCGCACACATGACCGTTTTCCCGAAGATCATGGCATTGATGAAAGAAAAAAAGATGGACGATGTGCTGCTCACCGGTGGAGGTATTATACCCGATAAGGACATGAAAAAGCTGAACGAGATGGGCGTTGGAAAACTTTTCCCCCCCGGCACCGATACCAAAGAGATAGTGGATTACATCAGCGAGTGGGTGAAAGTGCATCGTAAATTCTGATCAATATTCCTGCGTACATAAGACCGTAAATCGTCCCTCGTAAACCTTAAATAACATGCCCTACCAGAACCTGCTCACCTCCACCGAAAATAACATCCGGACCATTACGATCAACCGCCCGGATAAGCTGAATGCACTCAACAAAGTTACCGTGCAGGAAATTGGGCAGGCGATAAAAGAAGCGAAGGAAGATGCCTCCGTTTGGGGGATCATCCTCACCGGTGCCGGACCCAAATCATTTGTAGCGGGGGCTGACATTGCCGAGTTTGTGGGGCTGAGCGTGGAGCAGGGCAAAGCCCTCGCACAGGCCGGGCAGGATGTTTTCAAAAGCATAGAGGATTGCCCCAAACCCGTGATAGCAGCAGTGAATGGTTTTGCGCTGGGAGGCGGATGCGAGCTGGCTATGGCTTGTCACCTGCGCGTGGCGAGTGAGAATGCAAAATTCGGTCAGCCCGAAGTGAATTTAGGATTGATAGCCGGCTATGGCGGCACGCAGCGCCTCACGCAATACCTGGGCAAATCCAAATCCATGGAACTGCACATGACGGGCGATATGCTTACGGCAGCGCAGGCGCAGGCGCTCGGATTGGTGAATTATGTTGTTCCTGCCGATCAGCTTCTTGCTAAGTGCAATGATCTTTTCAATGTGATCAGAACAAAATCGCCCAAAGCCATTTCGGGTGTGATCGCCTCCATCAACGGTTATTATACCGCGGGCGTTGACGGGTTCAAAAAGGAGATCGAGGAATTCGGGAAGTGTTTCGCCACTGAAGATTTTAAAGAGGGCACTTCGGCATTTTTAGAAAAGCGCAAGCCGAAATTTACGGGGAAATAGCAAGCTACAACCTTTTTCATCAGGCGCACGTCTTCTTTATAAAATCTTCCAGGCCTGATGAAAAGCCCTTTTACATTCATTTGCTGTTTCTTCTTCACATCCTGCGTAAATGCGCAGTGGCTGGTGGGCCTGGGAGGTGGAATAGGCAGCACGCGTTTTAATATAAGCCCGCATCATTCGGGTATACGATCTTACTGGCAGGATACCCGCGCTTATTTTGCTTCACTAAATATATGTTACGAGTGGCCGCGTGTTATGATCGAATGTGATGAGGATATTTGTACCCCGCTTAATTTTTATTATTCCTACTCCTATCTCAATTATAGTATGATGAACCCCGCTTCACACAGCGAGGAAGCATATTACAAGGGATCCCGTTCCACGAGGTTTCGTGTTATCCTATCGTACAAACACACAGTTGGCCATGTGACTTTTCGGGCAGGGATAGGCCCTTTCGTGACGCACGACCTGTATGGTTCAACCGGTATTGAATCCGGGGCGCTTAATGCCGGATGGGAATGTAAGTTGGGTCTTGACATCCAAACCGGAAAGTGCTTCTTTATTTTTCCGGAGACATTTGCAAGACACACGCGTTACGACATTGGACCCTGGCATGCCTATAACGGCATCTATTTTTCACTGGGTTTAAAATACCTCATCCGGCAATCCAAACCCAAAGAAAAATAACCCACCCCTTTTTCCCACAATTTCCCGCTCATAACTACGTTTTATCCGCGAATTCTTACTAATTCCCTATTTGTACCTTCGCTTCAGCTACTGTTTTTCGGACACATTAGTAACATTCGTATGTATTCGCAATTAGTAACCCTTGAACCCGCTTAAAAAACTTGCCGGCCAAACAGCCATTTACGGTTTACCCACCATCGTGGGCCGCTTGCTCGCGTATTTTTTAGTGCCGCTTTACACCTACAATTTCACCCGCGCTCAATACGGAACGGTAAGCGAGATGTACGCTTATGTCTCCTTTTTACTGGTGGTCCTAACTTATGGAATGGAGACCGCCCTCTTCAACTTCTCGGCACGGGCTGAGAAAAATGATACGGAAGCAAGGCAAAATGTATTCAGCACCATTCTCACTACTGTAAGCATCACCTCGGTTCTTTTCATTTCATTGCTTGTTCTTTTTGCGCAGCCTATCGCCAACCTTATTCAATATCCCGATCACCCGGAATACGTGCGCTGGTTCGGTTTCATCCTCGGCCTGGATGCCATCACTTCCATCGCCTTCGCGAAGCTGAGAGAACGCAATCGCGCCAGGCAATTTGCCATCATCAAAACCATCAACATCGCGGTAAATATTTTGCTCAATGTTTTTTTCATTGGTCTTTGTAAACCAGGATACGATCATGACCCGGGGTCATTCTTTGGTAATTTTTACAACCCTGGGATCGGAATCGGATATATTTTTATCTCCAACCTCATCGCAAGTACGGTAACGCTCCTGGTATTGCTCCCCGCCTTTTTCTCTGCAAAATTCTCCATCGATAAAAAATTATTGCGCCAGGTTTTACCTTATGCCTTGCCTTTGCTCATTGCGGGTCTTGCCGGGATGACCAATGAAACCATAGACCGAATCCTGATCAAATACCTTGTGCCGGGAAAAGAAGGACTGGAGCAAAATGGAATTTACGGTGCCTGTTACAAGATCTCCATCATCATGACCATTTTTGTACAGACCTTCCGTTATGCGGCTGAGCCTTTCTTTTTTTCGCATGCGCGGGAAACCGGTGCACGCGATATTTACGCCCGCGTGATGAATTATTTTGTGATCGTGTGCATGCTTATTTTCCTGGGCACTATGATGAACATTTCGTGGATACAAAAATTCGTTGGGCCTGATTTTCGCTCGGGACTTGCGGTGGTACCCATTTTATTAATGGCGAACTTTTGCCTGGGTGCATTTTTCAATCTTTCTATCTGGTACAAGCTCACCGGGCACACCAGGTGGGGCGCTTACCTCACGGTTTACGGGGCGGTGGTCACGCTTGTGATCAATTTTGCCTTTATCCCCGTTTATGGGTACATGGCCAGCGCGTGGGCCACGCTCATCTGTTACGCCAGCATGATGGTGATCTCGTATTTTGTAGGCAATAAATATTACCCGGTGGACTATGACCTGAAAAAGATCCTGGGATATATAGTGCTTGCGCTCGGACTTTATTTTTTCTCAAGCATCCTTACTTCAAATGACTGGGCCCCCTTCGCCCTGCTGATCGTGCGAAATTTCCTCCTGCTCGTTTTTGCGGGCGTGGTTTTTACCATGGAGCGCAAGGATTTTTCGCTGAAGACGTAATTCCAGCTTCTCTTTTTTATTTCCTTTCGTTACACCGGAACAGCCGTTGGTTACAAAAAAAGTGCCGTTGCTTACATCGTAAGGGGAACTTCTTTTCTCTGCAATAGCTTTACTGAAAACTATATCTTATGAAAACTCTGAAAATCAATCTCGGCATTGTTATGCTGTGTGGCGTGATGGGCTTTGCGGGTGGGGCAAAAGCAACCGAATATGATGTGATCGCGAATCCAGCCAATGGAGTTGTTCCCAAGTTCACAAAGTTGGAATATTCCATAAAGGTCAGCAGTGCGATCCAAACGTATATTGATAATTTTATTAATAACGTTAGTCACCCCCGTTTAAATCCTTTTTATCCGGACGACATAAATGTAGAAGCACATTTCGTTTCACCTTCCGGGGTCAATCATACTGTATATGGGTTTTATTACCGGAATTTTCAATATGCCCATTATGATCCGCAAACAAGGCTTTGGGGAAGCGTTGAATCGCCTCCCATCAGTACAACTGATGTAAGATGGCAGCCGCTTGATGACGACTATGAATTCAAGGTGCGATTTTCTCCTGATGAAGTTGGGGATTGGAGATGCACCATAGCCATGACCTACTCCGGAATGTCTTCTGAGAATTTCACTTTTGAGCCCCTCCTCTTTACTTGTACCGACTCCGATGAAAAAGGGTATATCACCACCGGCAATAATGGCTATCTCAAATTCAGCGAAACGGGTGAAAGTTTTTTTCCTATAGGCGCTTATTTAGGCTGTGTGAACGACAGAGGAGATGGTTACGATCCATCTATTGACGAATCGGTAAATTACGTCCGCGCATCACGTCCGGTGGAATACAGCGATTATATGGGCGCACTGGAAGATACATGGAATAATGGCGACCATGGCGCAAATTACGTACGGGTGATAATGTTCTCTCACTCCTGGTGCTTCGAATGGGAAGAATTAGGAAATTACTATAACCGCATGCCTCACGCCTGGGAACTTGACCGCCTGGTAGAATGGGCTGAGCAACACAACGTATATGTGAACCTGGACGTTTTGCCGGTTGATGGATACAACGATAGGGATGGGACAGACAATACCATTGATCCGATTTTCGGGTCATGGAATGATAATCCTTACCGCACTTGTTTGCCCAACAATGGCGAAGATCCTACTGGAATAATAACCGATCTCACAGCACGTAAAAAACTGAAAAATTACCTGAGGTACTTGGTAGCGCGCTGGGGTTATAGCACTCATATTGAAAAATTCGAGTTGAATTCAGAATGTAATCAGACAGGAAGATATTATGTAAAAACCACAAATCCCAACGACCCTAATTGCCTTGAATATGATCCATATACCCACATCTTATTCAGAAAACATGATCTTTCAAATTGCCAGAATAATTATGATTTTACCAATTTCCAATATCAACCCATGTACAATTGGCAAAGCCTGGGTTGGGATCCAAGCTGGGACTTTTGCGATATAGGAACAAGTTCTATTACGCATCACTACTTCTCAGAGGACCTGTACCTATGGTTCAAGGATTTGTCCTCTTTCATGAAAAATGACCTGGGGGTAAAACAGATGATAAATACAAGTTATGCCCTGGCCGATGGTCTACCCAATGGGATAAATGATAATACTTTTGCCGATCCCCTGGTTTCGGTAACTACCTCTCATCACTATTCCATTGATGCAAACGAAAACTTGTTGCGCGCAAATCTCACAACTCTTTATAAAAATACTTACCGGAAGCCATTCGCTTTTGAAGAGGAAGCATCTTCCGATGTCAGCATTTTCACAGGCTCAACCCCGTCCGGCCCCAATTGTCACAAATTAACACCTAATCATTTTCCACCTGCGGGCACAGATCCTTTTTATGGAGGAGGTGATATAGAGATGCACAACATGGTATGGGCAACAGCATTCATGGGAGTATACGGGGTCTTTCCGGCAGTTGTTCCTGGACCCTCCGCGACTTCCCAATGGTATACTACCGAATGGAGGGAAAAAGGTCATACCCGTGAGTTCTTCCAGTATAATGTTCCTGCCCTTCAATCCTTCTTTAATGGGCTCGACTTCGAAAACTTTTCGTATCGGCCCTATCATGAGCCCCAGGTCAACAACGCAAACGAGCAATGGCAATATGTGGATGTTAACAGGAATAATATTGTGGATGAACCGGATGACATAGAGAATCCCCTTGAAAAATTCATTTTGGAAGGTGGCACGCAATCTATGGGTTGGATACATATGAGAAGGGCCAATTGGTCAACGGTTGATAACAACCCAGGCAATTTCAATTATTATGGCTACTGCCACTGTTATGTTGGAGATTGCAACATCAGTGTTTCATCAGGATACAGCCATTACCTTTTACAGGATCCTCTCGCTGGCACTACACCGTTTATGATCACCGGGCAAACCATGCAATTGCCCGTAGACGCATCCTACGCAAAATACCATGTGGATTGGTATGATACCCGCAACCCTAATGACCTTGTACAACAGGATGTGGAGTTGGTTAGTAATTCCGAGATCACACTTCATATTCCTCCTTTGGGAATGAATGTTAGTGATGCGCCAAATGGCTGTGCTTCCTGCCGACCTGATATCGCATTTAAAGTATACCCCGATAATGGTCATGGCTTCCAGCGCAACGGGTCACCGCAACAGGTGGCTCATATACAGGTAATGCCCAATCCCAGCAAAGGTGTGTTCATGGTACAATCCAACCTGGAACTTCCCTCGCTCACCATAGAGGTAAAAGATATGCTGGGGAACACTATTTTCAAAAAGAAACTCACCAACTTCCTGAATGAACAGGTCGACCTTTCAGCATTCAGCAATGGTATTTATGCTGTTCATGTATACGATGACGTGAAAATAAATGAGACCTATAAAGTGATAAAGGAGTAGATTAAGGCCATCTTGCCTTTTCAAAAACCCCGGGCTCCCTGTCCGGGGTTTTTCATTCCCTCTTCAACACCTCCCTGTTGATAAGCGCCCTGCCAGGTTTGGGCCAACCTCCTATTATCCTTACCTTTGCGGATTCACCATTAAGAGTGAAAAACGCATAAAAATGCCCGTTAAAGTAAAGATCATCAATCGCTCCAAACACCCACTGCCCGCATATGCCACCGCGGCTGCAGCCGGGCTCGACCTGCGCGCCAACCTCGAATCTCCTGTCGTCTTAAAGTCACTCGAGCGAGCGCTTGTCCCCACAGGATTATTCATGGAACTTCCCGTTGGATATGAAGCCCAGGTGCGCCCGCGCTCGGGCCTCGCTGCAAAGCATGGTATTACGGTTTTGAATTCGCCTGGCACCATTGATGCCGATTACCGTGGCGAAGTTAAAGTGATCCTGGTTAATCTCTCCAATGATGATTTCACGATCAATGATGGAGAACGCGTGGCGCAGCTGGTCATTGCAAAACACGAGCAAGCCGAATGGATAGAGGTGGACGAATTGCAGGAGAGCGAGAGGGGCGCGGGAGGATTCGGAAGCACCGGGAAAAAATAAATTGAGTTTACAGTCTCAGGTTTCAAATCTCAAGTTGTTGTGCTTATATGATACTAAACTTAAAAGGCGGAACCCAAACTCGAGACCTGAGACTCCAAACTTGAAACTTTTCATATGAAGATCATCATCCCCATGGCCGGAATGGGAAAGCGTATGCGGCCACACACACTCACTACACCAAAACCACTGCTGCCTGTTGCCGGCAAGCCCATGGTGCAGCGCATTGTTGAGGACATCTCCAATATCTGTCCTGAAAAGATCACCGAGGTCGCTTACGTAATATCACGCGCATTCGGTAAAGAGGCCGAAGATCATTTAGTGAAGGTTGCAGAAAAGCTTGGCGCAAAAGGGAAAATTTTTTACCAGGACCAGCCCCTGGGAACGGCCCACGCCATCCTGTGCGCAAAAGAATGCCTCGATGGAAAAGTGCTGGTGGCCTTTGCCGACACTCTTTTCATCCCCGATCCCAACGCAAAGATCGACACCGGAAGAGACGGCATTATCTGGGTGCAAAAGATTGAAGATCCGAGGCAATTCGGGGTGGTAAAGCTGGATGCGGGAGGAGTGATCACCGATTTCGTGGAGAAGCCCCAGGAATTCGTTTCCGATCTTGCCATCATAGGTATTTATTATTTCCGCGATGGGGCTTACCTCAAAAAGGAGATGCAATACCTCATTGACAACGACCTGAAGGAAAAAGGCGAGTTCCAGCTCACCAACGCCATGGAGAACATGAGGCGGAAAGGAACGAAATTTGTGACCTCGCAGGTGGCGGAATGGCTCGATTGCGGGAACAAGGATGCCACCGTTTATACCAACCAGCGCATACTCGAAAAATATTACATGAATGGCAGCGCAGGAAAAGGCAACGGGAAATTCGAAGCTATGGATTCAAAGATCATCGAGCCATGCGTGATCGGTGAGAATGTGAAGATCACCGGCTCCACCATCGGTCCTTTTGTTTCCATTGGCGATAACACGGTGATCGAAAATTCAACGGTGAAGAATTCCATCATACAATCCTCCACCAAAATTAAAAATGCAACACTCAGCAACTCCATGCTCGGCTGCCACGTAGAATACAGCGGCAACTCATCCGATGCCAGCATTGGTGATTACAGCGTGATAAAAAGTTAAAGAATGTTAAGCAGGAGAACTTTTCTTTTACCGGGCGTGGTGCTTGCATCCGTGCTCCTTTCTTCCTGCTTTCATAAGGGCATGCGTGGTCCAAAACCCAACAGCGAGGACCGCACCGCTTACGATAAGCGCAAACTCGACTACCTGTATTTTGAGGCGATAGATGCCAAGATCAAAGGCAACACTACCGAAGCCCTCGAGAAATTCCAGAAATGCCTCAACCTCGATCCCAACAATGCCGCGGTGAATTACGAGATCGCCAACCTCCTCCACGCCAATGGCAAGAACACCGAGGCCCTGCCCTTCGCAAAAAAAGCAGCCGGGCTTGACGAACAAAATGTTTGGTATCAGTTACTGCTGGCCGATTGCCTTCGGGGACTGGAAAAATACAACGATGCCATTGTAGTGTATCAAAAGACCATCAAAATTTTTCCCGACAAGCTCGACCTCTATTACGAACTGGCTTCTTGCTACCTGTATGCCGGCAAACCCGATGATGCGGTTAAAACATACGATCGCATCGAGGAGAAGATCGGCATCACCGAAGAGATCTCCGTACAGAAAGAGCGCATCCTTTACAAAATGCACGACAATACACGTGCGGAAGAAGAATTGCAAAAGCTCATCAACGCTTACCCTGACCAGGCAGAATATTACAATTTACTCGGCCAGCTTTACCGCGAAACAGGCCAGCGCCAAAAAGCCATCAACGCCTACAAAAAGATCCTGGAGCTCGACCCTTCCAATGGCAGCGTACATCTTTCGCTGGCGGATTATTACCGCGATGAAAAAGATGACCAGCGGTCGTTTGATGAATTGAAGCAGGCCTTTGCCAGTCCCTCGCTGGAGGTGGATACCAAAATGAAGATCCTGCTGCAGTATTTCACTTTTTCGGAGAGCGATTCATCATTGAAAGTACAGGCCGATACGCTGGTGCGCGTGTTCGTACGCACACATCCCACCGATGCCAAAGCCCAATCCATCATGGGCGATTTTCTTTTCCGCGATAAAAAATATCCCGAGGCGCTGGATGCTTTCCGCAAAGCGGCCGCACTCGATAAGAACCGCTTCCCCATCTGGAACCAGATCCTCATCATCGATAACGAACTCGATCAGTACGACTCGCTCGAATCGGAAAGCTCACAGGCCATGGAGCTTTTTCCCAATGAGCCTTCCCCTTACCTGTTCAAAGGAGTGGCTTTTATCCAGAAGAAAAAATACAAGGAGGCCATCGACATTCTCAACGAAGGAAAAGAATACGTGGTGGACAACAACCAGCTCAAGGCTGAATTTTACTCTAACCTTGGTGATGCCTGGAACAAATTAAAAAATAATGAAGAGTCGGATAAGGCTTTTGATAAAGCACTGGAACTCGATCCCGATAATACGGGCGTGCTGAACAATTACGCTTATTATCTCTCGCTTCGCGGGGAAAAACTCGATAAGGCCGAGAAGATGGCCAAACATGTGAATGAATTGCAGGAGAATGTGGCATCGTACGAAGACACCTATGGCTGGATACTTTACCGCGAAGGCAAATACGAAGAAGCGAAAAAATGGATAGAGATGGCTTTGCGCAACGGGGCCATGAACCGCCCGGTGATACTGGAACATTTTGGGGATGTGATGTACCGCCTTGGCGATACCGATAAAGCCTATGAATTCTGGAACAAGGCGCTGAAGGCCGGCAAGGGATCGGAGTTCCTCGAGAAAAAGATCAATGACAGAAAATTGTACGAATAAATTGAGAACGGTATTACGTGTTTCGCTTTTATTCATGGTGCTGGTGATCATCTCCACCACGCAGCCTTCCTGCCGTACAAAAAAGCAGATCGTAACGGTTAAGAACGACACCGACACTTCCTATTCCAATTGCAAGACCGGCTACAAATCGGCCAAGGTGCTGACCAGCCTGTTGAAGAAGAATGAATTCGATTACCGCTGGATCTCCTGCAAGTTTGATGCATCCGCCACCTTTGACGGCAAAACACATGACTTCAGCGTAAGCATGCGCGGCCGCAAGGACAGTGTGATCTGGATGTCGATCACCGATGGGCTGGTTGGGGCCATTGAAGGTGCGCGTATATTGCTCACCTGCGACTCGGTAAAATTCATGGACCGTTTGAACAAACAATATTTTACGGGCGGGTACGATACACTTCGCAAAATGCTCAACATCGATGACCTCGATTTCCAGATGGTGCAGGCCCTGCTCATCGGCAACAGCGTGGAGTTTTACGAGGAAGAAGAGAAATTAAGACCGGGGCTGGACCGCAAGGAGTGCAAATACCTGCTGGGTACCACTCGCAAGCGTAAAATCATGCGGGTGCTTAAGGACGGGAGACCCCTGCGCGAGCCGGCACAAAGCATATGGATGGAGCCCGAGCATTTCAAAATATTGCGCATTTTCTTTACGGATTACAATACCAACCGCACTTTCGATGCCAACTATGAAACATTTGAGCCGGTTGATTCGTTATTATTCCCCCATAAGATGTCGTTCGAGATCCGTGCGGAGCGCAACCTGCTCATTAAAGCCCATTACAATAAAGTGAGCATCAATAAGGAGCTGACCTTTCCGTTCAATATCCCCTCGGGATACCAAAGGATAAAGGTGCAAAGTGAACAAGGCCCGCACTAAAACGAAAATTATGAAACAAGAAAAACTGGAAAAGAAAAGCAAAAGGATATTCCTGCTTTTCCTGCTTACCTTTTTTGTTTTTACGGGTATCTCCGCCCGGTATTTCAGCGCGCTGGCCAAACCCCAGCAGTTCTCCCAAAAGGAACTGCTCGATAAAAAGAAAAAACTCCAGGAAGAGATAGAATACAAAAAGAAACTGCTGAATGAGATCAAGGGCAATAAAAACAGGTCCATGATCCAGCTTGCCATCATTAACAATAAAATAAAGGACCACGAAGAACTTATCGAGACCCTCAACAGCGAGATCAGCGAGATCAATAACCAGATCAGCGAAACGCACAGCCACATTAACTCAAAAGAAGAGGAACTCAAAAAGCTGAAACAGGATTATGCCAATATGGTGGTGAACGCTTACAAGAACCGCAACGCGTACGATCATCTCATGTTCATTTTTTGCGCCAATGATTTCAACCAGGCCTACCAGCGCTTGAAATATTTCCAGGTGTACACCGAGCTGCGCAAAAAACAAGCGGAGGAAATAGAGCGGAAAAAGAACGAGTTGAAAAAGAACCTCGATGGGCTGGAACAGAAAAAATCGGAGCAGAATAATTTGCTGAATGATAAAGAGAGCGAGAAAATGAATCTTTCGCAGGAGAAGGATGATAAAACGCAGGTGCTTACCGAGCTGCAGCAAAAAGAAAGTGATGTGAAGGACGAGATCGCCCGCAAAAAGAAACAGGCCGATAAGATCAAAAAGCTCATCGATAAACTTATTGCCGATGAGATCAAAAAACAGAACGAGATCCTAAGGGAGAAGAACAAGAACAAACCGAAGAACGAAAAAGAAGAGCCGAAGAAAAAGAAGGACGAGGAACTTAAAATAGATCTTACACCCGAGGAGCAACTCACCTCAAAAAATTTCGAAGGCAACGTGGGTCATTTGCCCTGGCCCGTGGAAAAAGGCGTGATCACCGAGCGTTTCGGTCCGCATGAGCACCCCGACCTGCCCGGTATCATCGTGAATTGTACGGGCGTAGAGATCACTTCCACCAAGGGCGCGCTGGCCCGCTCTGTTTTTGATGGAGAGGTGGTGGCCATCAGCGAGATCGAAGGTGTGGAGGGCAAGGTGGTCATCATTCGTCATGGCGAATACCTGAGCGTATACTATGCACTGGAGAATGTGTACGTGCAAAAGGGCGACAAGGTGAAAACCAAGCAGGAGATCGGCAAGGTGCTAACGGATGAGAATGGCAAGACCGAACTTCATCTCGAGATCTATAAAGGCAAAAAACTCCTTAATCCCGAGGAGTGGATAGTGGCGAAGAATTAGGTTACCAATTACCCATTTTTATCAATGGTGCCAATTCCTGGCGATAAGCTCACTGCATAGCTTATTACTTACGCGAAAAATTTGTGCCTTATTTCCCGGGCGCATGGCACAATTCGCATTTTTCCAGGGTATATAATTCCTGTGTGCCACCGGGCTTTTCGCTGCAAGTCCTCGTTCTTCGCACTGGCAATCGCAACTTTGGGCTTTCCGCTTCAATCCCTTGCGCAGGAAAAGGGTCATTAGCTCTTCTCGCGAAATTGGTTGGAACTGAACGGCTGGCCCTTAGCATTCTGCGATCAGTGACGAGCGATCGGTGACCATGGCCAATACCTCTAATACGTCCAGTCCGTATACCTGTATACCTTTATGCTTTATGCCTTCTACCCATATACCATATTTCTTTTTTCCCTATCTTTGTCCCTCATTTAAAGAACAACAACATGACAACTGTACTGCTTGGAATAATGGGGATGGGAACGCCCGAGATACTGATCATTGTGTTCATAGTGCTGCTGCTTTTCGGTGGCCGCAAAATTCCTGAACTCATGCGCGGTTTGGGCCAGGGTGTGAAGGAATTCAAAGATGCCTCTAAAGGCGTTGACAGCAAGGATAACGCTCCCGAAAAAAAGAGCTAAGCTCGATCGGTCTTTTTAAACCCACCGGGAATATGTGAAAGCAGGTTCCCGGTTTTTTTGTGCAGCATGTTCACCCTGACCTGGCGAAGGGTGATTTTTGCAAACATGATGAGCCATGGTCCGTCAGCGCTTGCACTGGGCTTGTTGAAGTGCTCACCATGACATCCGCAAAATCATTTAGTATCTCGTTACGAATCGTATTTTTGCTCTCCTGTAATTATAAATGAAAACCTACCGCTCACTCTCCTCCATTCAAACCGACCTTAAGGCCGGCTCACTCAGCCTGGAGCAACTTGTGGGCGGCTATCTCGAGCGTATTGAGAAAAACAAAAACCTCAATGCTTTTCTCGAGGTATTTACCGATGAAGCGAAAAAGCGTGCACAGGAAATAGCAGCAAAGATCAAGAGTGGAAAGCAGGGAAAGCTCGCGGGCATGGTGATCGCACTTAAAGATAATATTTGTGTGAAAGGTCAAAAAGTTTCAGCCTCATCAAAAATCCTGGAAGGATTCGTTTCTCCCTACTCCTCCACGGTTACACAACGATTGCTAGATGCCGATGCCATCATCATCGGCCGCACCAACTGCGATGAGTTCGCCATGGGCAGCTCCAATGAGAATTCGGCATTCGGGAATGTGAGCAACCCGCACGATACCTCGCGCGTGCCGGGAGGTTCATCGGGCGGCTCGGCTGTTGCCGTGGCTGCCGACCTGTGCCTTGCCGCACTGGGCACCGATACCGGTGGCTCCATTCGCCAGCCCGCCTCGTTTTGCGGGGTGATAGGCTTAAAGCCCACGTACGGGCGCGTTTCGCGTTACGGCATTGTCGCTTATGCTTCTTCCTTCGACCAGGTGGGTCCGCTCACGCATTGCGTGGAGGATGCCGCTGCCATACTGGAAGTGATCGCGGGTGTGGATGAATATGATAGTACACTTTCTACAAAACCCGTTCCTCCTTATTCGAAAGAAATTTCCACTCCCGCAAAAACGATCAAGGTCGCGTATTTGAAAGATTGCCTGGAAAAAGACGGATTGGATCCCCTGATCAAACAAAAAATGGAGGCGCTCATCGCTGACCTCAAACAAAAAGGATTTACCGTTGAGCCGGTTGAATTTCCATTTCTCGATTATCTTGTTCCAACTTATTACGTGATCACTACAGCCGAGGCGAGTTCCAACCTTTCCCGTTACGATGGCATTCGTTACGGGTACCGCAGCAAAAATGCAAGCGACCTCGAATCCACCTATAAAAAGTCGCGCAGCGAAGGTTTTGGAAAAGAAGTGAAGCGCAGGATCATGCTGGGTACATTTGTATTGAGTGCGGGATATTACGATGCGTATTATTCCAAGGGACAAAAAGTGCGCAGGCTTTTGCAAAACAAAACGCAGGAGATCCTGGACAAATACGATTTTATTTTACTGCCCACCACTCCCGGCACCGCTTTTAAATTCGGGGAGAACTCGGCCGATCCCATTAAAATGTACCTCGAAGATATTTTCACCGTACAGGCCAACCTCACCGGCATGCCCGCTATTTCGCTGCCGCTCGGCAAACACAGCAACGGGCTTCCCTTTGGAGTGCAACTCATCGGCCGCAAATTCGAGGAGAGCAAAATGTTTTCCTTTTCTGAGTTTTTGATGAAATAGTTTATCCCGGCTCTTCTTAATGCGACTTTCCAGAACAGGTTTATTGGTCCGGGGCATTGTTATCATATTCCTGCTTTATTTTCTGCCAAAAATATTTTTTCTATCTGCTTCCGAAAAAACGAAAGGACAGGTGGTGCGGTGGGTAACACAGCAAGGCCACAGGTCCTCCACTTCATTCCCTATTATTGAATTTTTCTATGAGGGCCAGGCTATCCGTTTCCGTGGTGAAGAATACCAAAATGTGGAATTGGAAGAAAAGGTTCCTGTAGTTTTTGACAGAAAGGATCCAAAAAATGCAAGGGTGCTCTCCTTTATGGGCTTTTGGTTTAGTTACCTGCTTTACTTCGCAATCGCATTTATCGTATGGATATTTTTTATCACTTCCTTCATGCTGCCTACACAAAGCCTTCACATTTCTTTCATAAAGGGGTGGCGCATTTACGATAATCAATGAGCATAAATGAACGTGCTCTGCGTCCCTCCTTTTCTCTCCGCGGCCCCAGCGGTTCCTTATTCCTATCCACATTCCCCCGTTCATAACTACCCTGCGTTTTCACTAAGTCAGCCCGCATTTTCCCGAACTTTCACTATTGGTTTGGTTGGAATAAAGATTTTATTTGTCTATCTTCACCATCCTTTTAACGATAAAGCAGAACAATTTGAGAGCGAGCGCGTATAAAATGGGCATGACCAGAGCCCTCAAAAGCCTGTATTTACCGGCCTTTTGCTTATTCTTCATTTTCATAGGTCCGGTACCCTTAAAGGCCCAGCAACAATACAACTTCCAGGACGACCCCGTTGCTTCGGCATTGGATAGCCTTGTGCAATTGAATGTATTCGAAAAATACACCAAACCATACGTTAAGAATAACAAATACAATTTCGCTCCCGATTCCATTCCCGTTTACGATGAGGCCACCATTTCGGCTCGCATGCAAAAACTGGATGCCCAATCTCCTTTTGACCTCGTGTATAACGATGAGGTGAAAAAGTACATCAACCTTTACCTGAGCAAAAGGCAAATGGTATCGCGTATGCTGGGGCTTTCGCAATTGTATTTCCCGCTGTTCGAGCAAATGCTGGACAAGTACAATATGCCGCTTGAGCTTAAATACCTTGCAGTGATCGAGTCGGCATTGAATCCCACCATACGCTCGCGCGCGGGCGCTGTGGGCCTTTGGCAGTTCATGTATTCAACAGGAAAATTGTACGACCTCAAGATCAATTCATACATCGATGAGCGCTGCGACCCGATGAAGGAAACGCAGGCCGCCTGCGAATTCTTACAATTCCTTTACGATACATTCGGTGACTGGCAAATTGCACTGGCTGCTTATAACTGCGGGCCGGGCAACATCAATAAAGCCATTCGCAGGTCGGGAGGCAAAAAAACATACTGGGAGATACGTCCTTATTTGCCGAGGGAAACACAGGCTTATGTTCCTTCTTTCATCGCGGTGAATTATGTGATGAATTATGCGGCCGAACACAATTTATACGAGACCGTTCCCAAGAAAACTTTTTACCAGGTGGATACAGTGACCATCAAGGCGCAGCTCACTTTCAGGCAGATCGCGAGCATGCTCGATATGAATGAAGAGGAGATCGAGTACCTCAACCCCATTTACCGCAGGAATGTGATCCCGCACGACACCGACCGCACCTACACGCTTTGTCTCCCGCTGGCCAAGATCGGCACCTTCGTTAGCAACGAGAAGGCCATTTACGATCAACTGAAAAAAGATTCGGCCAACATTTACATCACACAGGATATTCCGAAGATCGTGTACGTGAAAAAAGGCGAACACATCAACACCATTGCCAACCGTTATAAATGCACGGTGGCCGATATCATCGCCTGGAACGGGTTGAATTCATACCGGGTCTGGCCCGGGCAAAAACTCACGGTTTATATTCCAGCCAATACGGTTATAAAGGAAGATCCCGTGCTGGTGAAGAATAATGCCCCCACTCAAAAGCCCATTCCTAAAACAACAACTACCACTACGGATAAAACAAAGACCATTGCGAACAACAACGCCAATGGCAAATACAAATATCACTCCATACAAACGGGAGATAATTTGTGGAGCCTTGCGCAGAAGTACGGCACTTCCGTTGATGAGATCAAGAAGCTCAATGGCTTTGGCAACAAGTATATGCTGTACACCGGCCAGAAGATCATCGTGGGCCGGGAATAATCTTCACTCTTCAAATATCCTTTTCAAACGCCTGGAGTAATCCTCCAGGTATTTTTTTCTCTCCTCTTCTGTAACGCGCCCGGGACCAAAGGCAATGAAAGGTTCAAGCACCTGCATGCCCACGAAGCGGAACATGCCATGATGAATATGAAAAAGCATGTCCTCGATTTTCCCGTGACGCTCCTTTTCCCCATATGAATCTTCGGGGCTGCCGGTAGTGAAGGTGAGTAAGGCTTTTTTTCCTTTGAAGGGTCCGCGATCATACATGCCCTTATTATGACCATAGGCAAAACCGGATGCAAACACACGGTCCACCCAACCTTTTAATATCGCAGGCACCGAGAACCACCAGAGCGGGAAATTGAAAATAACGAGATCGGCCTTTTCAAATTTTTCCATCTCGGCCTTTATGTCGGGCGCGAATTGCCCGGGCGAGGGCTGGTCGGAAAGATCACCCACAGCCTTAAAATTCATCCGGTACAGGTCGGATACCTCCACGCGGTGGCCTTCGGCTGAGAGCGATCCCTCGGCCACATTCTTCAACGCTGCGTTGAATGAGTTCACATTATCGGGATGCGCGTAAACGATCAATACATTCATTCGTAAAAATATTTTTTCAAAGATGTAAGTAATTTTCGGCAGGAGCAAAAGCCGCCATGGAATACAGGCCGAACGGGTCAAAAAACCGTTCAGCGCTTTTTGTCTATCTTTAAACGCTCAAACCCCGACATGATCAACGTTCAACATCTCAAAAAATCATACGGCACGCACCCTGCACTAAGAGGCATCAGCTTTTCCATCAAGCAGGGTGAATTTTACGGCCTGCTCGGACCCAATGGCGCAGGGAAAACCACCACCATCAGCATCATCAGCACCATTGTAAAACCCGATGAGGGAACGGTGACCATTGATGGCATGGACCTGGCCAGCGATCCCATCGCCTGTAAAAAAATAATCGGTGTGGTGCCCCAGGAAATTGCATTGTATGATAACCTCACCGCGCAGGAAAATTTAATGTTCTGGGGATCGCTGCATGCGGTGGACAAGCCCACGCTGAAAAAACGCATTGATGAGAATTTAGAGATGATGGGGCTGAGTGACCGCAGGAATGACAAGGTGAAGGATTACTCGGGCGGGATGAAGCGCAGGGTGAACATTGCCGCTTCGCTGCTTCATCTTCCTAAGATCTTATTCATGTATGAGCCCACGGTGGGCATAGATCCGCAGAGCCGCAATTTGATATTTGAAGTGGTGGAGAAACTGCATAAAGCAGGGATGACCATCATTTACACCACGCATTACATGGAAGAAGCCGAGCGCCTTTGCGACCGCATCGGTATCATCGACAATGGGGAGATAGTAGCGCAGGGAACATTGAATGAGCTGCGCACGCAAAGCGCGATGAAAGGATCCATCAACGTTCAGTTCGGGAATTTTTCTCCTGAAAAAGAAGCGCTCCTCAAAACATCATTCAACAGCGGCTCGGCCATCATCGATAATAAATTCATTTATCCCAGCGATGATGTGAAGAAGGACCTGCCCAAGCTCATCATCAAATGCAGCGAGCTGGGACTGGAGCCCACGCACATCGACATTGAAGAAGTGAACCTCGAAACCATTTTCCTCAAATTCACCGGTAAAAAATTAAGAGACTAATGTTCCGCATCATCGCCAAGGACTTCAAAATATTTTTGACCGACCGCAGGGCCGTCATGCTCACCTTCTTTTTGCCCATCATGCTCATCTCCATTTTTGCGATGGCTTTCGGGAAAGAGAAGGAGAACAACGCACAACCCATTAACCTGCTGGTTTGTGACGAGGACCACACCAATGCAACAGCCGATGTGATCACCCAGCTCGACTCGATAAAAAGTTTGCGCGTGACCATGATCCCGCTCGATTCGGGACAGCGCATGGTGAAAACAGGGAATGAATCGGCACTGCTGGTATTTCACAAAGGATTTAAGGACTCAATGGATGCCGGAAAAAAAATACCGATCGAACTGTTGTATGACCAGGCGCGTGCCCCGGAGGTAGGAATTTTGCAGCAGGCTTTGATGAGCAACCTCATGCGCATCATCGGCACAAAAACAATAATGAAACGCGAGATGGAGCGTGCCGATAAGCAATTCTCCAACCTCGATACCTCCATTTTGCGCAACATCCACAAACAAATCGAGGCGGGATTCAATCAAAGCGCGGGTGATAACACGGGCGGTATCGGCATATCGATGACGCCATTGATAGAGGACAAGCAGGGAAATTTAGGATTGATACAGGCCATTGCGGGAACATCGGTGATGATGCTCATGTTCGGGGTGATGGCCATGGGCGCAAGCATTTTGGATGAAAAAGAAAAAGGCACACTCAAGCGGTTGATGTATGCGCCTATCTCCACCAATTCGCTTTTATTCGGGAAGATGATCACTTCCATAATGGTGGGCGTTTTCCAGCTCGCAGTGATGCTTATTTATTCGAAGATCATGTTCGGGCTCGACCTCATGCATAATTTTCCTGCGCTCATTTTACTGGTGTTCGCTACGGCATTTGCCTGCTCTAGTCTTGGTGTATTACTGGCCTCCGTTGCGCGCAGCCGCCAGCAAGTGCAAATGCTCTCTACCCTCATCGTACTTTCCATGTCAGCCATTGGAGGAAGCATGATCCCTACTTTTATGATGCCGCCTTTCATGCAAACGCTCTCACACCTCTCGGTGAACTACTGGTCCATACAGGGCTTTTATGATATTTACTGGAGAAATCTCGCCTTCACCGATCCCGACTTTTTAATGAGGCCGCTGGTGCTTATCGCGATAGGAACCGCGCTCACGTTTACGAGCCAGTTTTTTTACAAAAGGAATGTGTTGAAGATGACGTGAGGCTAAACCACCTCCCACTCCTCCACTCCACCGCGCACTTTCCGGAATAAAGGATGGATCTTTAGTTTTTTCACCTTCTTAAGCTCTGAATATTTTTTTGGGTCGCGTAGTTTCAGTTTGCGCGCGAGGTGCCTTCGCTCGTATTCGAGCTGGCCGGAAGTGACCGGGATCTTTATTTCGCGTACAAATTTCCCGATCTTCTTTTTATCGAATGAATATCCGCGCGAAGCGGCTTCTTCGTAAACAACGTATAAATAACAATTGATCGCAGCAGCAGGCTTTGCGCAGGAGCGAAAACGTTTTAACTGGGGGTGGTGTTTGTAACCTTTTGTTTTGCCCTGGAGCACATGCTTGGCGAGCAGTGTTTCGCGCCACAAAGCGACCAGGCCTTTGGCATCGAGATGCGAAGGATGGAGAGACCAGATGCGCATCAATGCGCCTTCACCGGGAAGGTCATAATAAGGTTCATTTTACGCGCTTTCCCATTTTGCTGGCCGGGTGAGAATTTCAATCCTTCCACGATGCGCTTCACTTCCTCATCGATACCGTAACCTATACCGCTCACCACTTTTGTGTTGGTCACAGTGCTATCCGTATTCACCCAAAAACTCAGCATCACTTCTCCCTCCACATATTTTTGTTTGGCCTCATCGGAATATTTCACGTTCATCAAAACATATTTATACAGTTCCTGCTCGCCCTTGGGGTAGCTGGGCTCCTGCGTGGTCACCACTTTTATGTTTTGAGGATCGTTGCTGTCCTGCGCGAAAAGAGTGAAAGAAAAGAATAAGAGTGAAAGAGTGATGATGCTTTTCATGGAATAAATATTAGGGTTGGACGGATCCATTTTTCTTTTTCGGCCGCATGCTGCGCTCTCCCGGATCTCTCATCTCGTATTCGGCCAGCGCTTCATACTTCGCACGATCTTCCGGGTCGGCAAGATAATCCGAGAGTAATTTTGCATGAACAGGGTCATTGCGATATTCAAAATTAATGAGCGTGCTTTGCGGGACAGCGAACAAAATAGCGGAGAAGGAAAGCATGATGAGGCTGCGCGTCACTATATTTTTGTAATAGTTATACCGTTCTTCCAAAAGTTGTGCCTTTCTTTTTTGAATGGAGATCAGCACTGTGCTTGTAAGTAATATCATCCCCAGCAATAAACAAGTTCCCGCCTCCAACCAATATAAAAGTCGCGTACAAATTCCCAAAACGCCCAGCGAAAAAGCCAACCCGCAAATGGCCGACACCAGCCTGTCGTTCGCTTTTGAATCGCGTTCACGAAAAAGCCAGAGCCCGGCACCGAAATAAAGTGCAGCCAAAGGAACAAATCCCACGAGAATAAAAATGGCGCCTTCGAGGTTGTGGCCGGGCCGTGCAAATTTTAAAAACACACCTATACAGCCGAGAACGATCAGCACCTTTTCAATGAATGCAAGGGAACGCATAACACTGATAAAGATAAAAAAAGGCAGAATGCTGCGAGCAGGAACTCCTTCACAGCGCAAAAGAGGTTGGCGTGCAAGATACACGAATCGGGCGGATCCTGGGCGCTTGTTACAAGCAGGCGGGCCGGTAATTCGCAGGTCAGTTTTTCTGCGCCTCGATTACTGCGAGGGCGCCATCTTCCAGCGCGGAACGTGTACGGCCATCCATTTGCTCCGGGATCTCAATGCCACGGAAACTGAGGTCGATCTCCCAAAAAAACAATTGGTTGATGCAGTTGTTGAATGCATTGTTCATGGCAACAGAAGTGCGGTTGAGAAGTGAGCTTGCTTTTTTCATTTGATCCTGGTTTTTTAGGTTGATTTATATGACAATGATAGCATCGCACACGGGCACCTTAAAATCATTCTTTGCAGGGAGAACGGGCTAAATGGAAAGTAGTCATACAGCATACCGCTTTTTTGTACCGGAACACGGCCGGGTTTGCGTTTTACAGGAACAACAGGACGTACATAATTAGTTTTCGCAAAAAGCGGGAGGGCAATTATTGTTTTTTGCAAAATAAAATGGGAGGGGCCCCCATCACAGCACCTCTTCCAGCACCTTATGCGATTTGATCTCTCTCAAACCGGGCACATGCAGCTCGTAATACTGGATAAGCTTTTCGAGCAGGGCTTTGCGTTCCATATGACTTATGCCGAGAGAAGGAATACTTTCATAATTACCGCGCATCAGTTCATCCAGCCTGCGCGCAAGGCCGGGCTCCAATCGCAAAGGATGAGAAGGCTCTGTGCCTCGAAAAACCCCATCCTGCATATCAAAATATTTTTCTTCCTCCGAAAAATTCCCCGAGGGGTAAAACCCGAGATAACGGCTAAGCTGTACCAGGAAGTATAAATGGAAATCAGCGCAGCTGCCCGTTTTAAGGTCAAGAACAAGCAAGGAGCTTCTAACGAATTCGAACAGGCCTGCGTTGGGCTCCTCTTCATGAATGGAGCGGTAAAGAATCTCGTCCAAAAAAAGCACGATAGAGCTTTTGCGAACATCCATCGGGATAGAATTATACGGATGCTCAATGCGGATCTCCTTTATGCGCTGCAATTGCTTCTTTTCCTTCTTGTAAACCACGCATTCCACCAGGTTCAAAGGTTGAAGCAAATTTGCCCTGGTGCCGGAACGCTTGCTGTGCGCGGCATTGGCCAGGTACGATTGCAAACCGAAAGCCTCGGTGTAAATTTTAGTCACCAGGCTGGAGTCGGTGTAAGGAAACGTTTGCAGAACTATGCCCCGGGTAGTGTGCAGCATGGTATAAAGGTAAGGAGGTATAAAGGTTAAGGGATAAAAAGGCGCACAATTTTACTTCTTATTTGACCACCCCGGTCTTTATCCCCTCCTTCTTAAAAAAATTCCGGAGCAGCTCGTATTTCCCCTCACAAAAATCACCGGCCAGTATTTTTGCATCGCTTGTTTTGTACGCGCTGCATTCGAAACAAACTTCGATAAAAGCAAAGGCCCTTCCTTCCTTATCTATGAACACGATAGCATTGCGGGGTTGGTAGCAGCCGCTTTCTTCCACCGTTCTATATACGCTGTTCTTCCATGAATAATTGTAGAGGATGTCACTGAGACTGTCCACGCCCGCTTCGCTTAATTGTTTTTTTTCGTGAAGCTTGTTCTCATAAAGTGTATCGCGAAAAACAGGGGTATAATTCTCGGTAATGATATTGGAGCCATACTTCTTTTTCCCGTCAGCATCTTCATCGAAAGAGACCAATAAAATCTCTGACGCCACGTTAAACGGATAATTTTTTAACCGTTCCTGTGGCGTCAACTTCCCATTGTTATAGCATTTGTTATCCGGGGGATCGTGGCCTGGTGGCGGGGGCTTTTGCCGGGACTGCGCTAAAGAGAATAAAGGCAGGAATAATAATAATACGTATGAGGGTTTATACCGCATGGTCACTTGTACCTATGCGCCAGCTTCATCCAATTCCGTTCCAGTTTTTTAATGGCTTTCTCAAAAACAGTCCTCTTCTCGCTCAGCTTCACCTCGCGGAAGGGTTTTTTCTTTTGAATGATGAAAAATTGAAAATCGTTTTCCATCCAGATGCTGTAGGTCTCGAAAAAAGCAAGTTCGAGGTGGTTATTCTCGAGGTGCTGCGCGATGGCATGGAGAGGAACGGGCTGATCGATCACCTGGAGCGTTTCGGGGCGATGAATACGATCGTGCTCGATCATGCTCGGGTTGGGAATGTTGACGAGGATCCGTGTTTTTTCATTCGCGATCCCCGACAGGTTCTTAAAAAGTTCACCGTGCTTCTCCAGCGGAATATGTTCTATCACATCGAACAAAGTAATGATGTCGAAATTTTTTCCTGAAGGAGAATAATTCACCACATCAGCCGCAGTAAATTTCATATTATCACGCTTCAGCCTTTTTTCCGCGAAAGCAACGGAAGCGGGACTGATATCCACGCACTCCACATTTCCATTTTTAACCGTAGTGGAAAGCAAATAGCTCATCACGCCAATTCCGCAGCCCAACTCCAGCACATTCGAATCGGCATTGAGCCCGAGCTTCAACATGCGCTTGTATAAGCCGTAAATGCGTTCGTTAATGCCGGTGTTCTGCTGCTGATCAACGTACTTATCGTAAAACTCGGCTACTTTATTTTCACTCATTTTTCAAAGGTAAAATATGTGGCAACAGCGATCATTCAAATTGTCTTCAAAAAAACGAGACGCAAATTTTTGCGTCTCTACTGGTTTTCATTCGATAATACCTGATCCTTTATTTTGCATCCGGGGCGCAAGTGACCTTTGTCAATTCACAATACAGATCTTTGTCACAAAGGTTTTGCTTCCGTCATCGTTGGAGCAGAACACCAGGTACACACCGCTGTGGGCGCGGTCGCCATTGAAATTTTTTCCGTCCCATATCGCCTGCCCGCCCAGGGCTTTTGTCTGGTAGATAAGCGTACCATTAATATCCGTGATCTTTACATCACAATCCTTCACCAAGCCCTTGATCGCGATGGGGCCGCTGTAACCCGGTTTCACAGGGTTGGGATAAGCATAAACATTTTCAAAATCATCTTTACCCTCCGTAGCCGTGCTTCGGTACGAGATCATCCCTTTTGCTGTACCAAAATAAACTTCGCCCGTTTCACCGTTTATTTTAATGCCGGTTATTGAGTTGGACAGGAGCGGGCTGTTGCTTTCGTCAAAATGATATATCTGCTGCGTACCATCAGCCGACATGAGGAATACGCCTGCATTCTGCGTTCCTATCCATTTCCGGTTGGCTCCGTCAACAGCAATAGCGGTCACCTCCTCGGTCTCCAAAAGAATTTGTGTATGACCATCCTGCTCGATCAAAATTTGCTGCGCATCCGAAGGGTTGGATGAAAAGATATTATCAGGCGAATAAAAAACGGCAATGCCCTTATCCGTTCCCACCCATATCTCCTGGCTCTGATCTTCGGCAATGCAATAAACATCGGTTCCCGGCAAACCACCCTGGCCTACGATAAAACCCAGCTTGCGGTAATTATCATCATTAGTGGCCCAGGTGCCGTTCTCGTTAAAGACCAGGATCCCTTCACCGCGCGGCAGCACCACCCACTTGGTATTGTCCTTGGCTACGATGATGGTGCCGAGGGTAATTCCGCTGATGGAGGTCCCGAAATTGAACGCCTGCCAGGTGCCATCCGTTTTTTTCACCGAAACGGGATTAGTGGCCTTTGAATTGGTGACCCATAAATTTCCATTGGAGTCAAATGCTTCACCGAAGACCCCCACCCAGCCGGATGAGGGATTATCACTGCGCACCTGCAAGGTGCTGTTGGTATTGTCATATTTTCCAACATAACCACTGCTGTTGAACTCGAGCAACCCGAGGCCGAGCGAACCTGCATAAACATGATCGGGATCGTTAGGATCTATTGTGACAGAGACCACATCGCGCAAGGGAAGAAGCGCGGGTGTGTTGGTCCCATTGTAAACGCCCCAATGGTCGTTCGCGAAATAAAAAACGCCATCGTAATTGTACTGGCCATCCCACAAGCCATTGCGCTCACCGGGCGCCACCCAAATATGTCCCTGCTGAATATCGAGCGCATACACTTTTGATTTTTCAGGTCCGTCCGGCACAAGGCGTTGGTTACACCAGCCCTGGCAGGAATATTTTATCATTCCCCAATTGTGATCGGCCGTCCATACCTCATCCTGCGCGTTGATAACGGCTGCACGAGGATCGATGGCAAAACCGGTTTGGAAGGGACCCGCCTGGGAAACGATGGCATAACCTGCATCAAAAACTTTGTAAACCCCGCTGTAGCAAACCGCCAGCCTGCCGTTGTTCTCTGTGAGTTTCCAAACCTGGAAGCCGGTGGTGTCGGGAGGGAAATAATTCCAGGCGCTGCCGTTAAAATAATACATCGTATCCTTGTTCACCTGTATGGGTGTTTCCAAAAAGCGCGCGAGGTTGGCGTAAACATTGCCATTTGCTGTACAAATGGTATTGAAAATAGCGCGGGGCAAAGAAGTGATGCGCGACCAGGAAGAAAAATCGGCAAGGTTAGGCGAGTTGAGTGATGCGGAGTAAACGCCCGAATCGCTCGCAGCGTAAATGATGTTATTGCTGATGGTAATGTCATTGATATTGATGCGCCCTCCATTGTACCCGATAAAGTAAGTGTCCTTTACTTCTCTTCTTTCCGTATCGAAATAAATGATGCCGAAGCCGCAGGCCAGGTAGGCATATTGCCCGTTAAAATAAATTGCGTTAATGGATTTGTTACCTGTAATGGAAGAACGTTTTACATCGGCAATGTTGTAGAAAACATTTTTATCGAGCACATCTATATTGCCGTTCTTATAACCCACCACCAGGATATTGTTATAAGGATTAAGACCGATGGTGCTCACGCCCACATCAGCCAAACCATTTTGCTTGGAAATGCGGTGAACGGCATTATCTGTTTTGGAATAATCGAAGATGGAGTTTTCGGTGCCTACATAAACCTTTGTAGGTCCTTCGGCCACGGCAATGCCCTGTTTATAAGAAAGCTCATCGCGCCACTGGCCCAGGGCCACCTGTGCGTAGGAACAGGTGATGAAGAGATTCAAAATTGCGAGAAGAAAGAGGGCTTTTTTCATCCTTCGGTAAAAGGATTACAATATTAACATTATTTGAGCTTATGAACAACGTATTGGGCTATCCATTATTGCGCTATGACGAAAAAATATGACCTTTGCACGCGCTATTCATTTTGCACCCGTAGTTCAATGGATAGAATGACAGATTCCGGTTCTGTTGGTTGGGGGTTCGAGTCCCTCCGGGTGCACAAATGCCCGAAAGGGCATTTATTTTTTGCGGGAGCAAAAAAAGGAAGCGATTCATTGCTTCCTTTTTTTTAAAAAGATCTTTCAACTTATTTCACAAGCACAACCTTGCGATCAACGGAATAATTTTCCCCGCTGATACGAACAAAATAAGTCCCGGCCGATAATCCCGAAAGATCAGCAGACAAGTGGTGCTCGCCCGATGAACGTTCTGCATTCGCGCCAAGGGTTTGCACTTTATTTCCGTTCATATCATAAACCGAAATTTCAAAAACGGCATCCTTGCTCAAGCTGAAACTCACATTCAATTCACCTTGGGTGGGATTGGGGAAAAGAGTTAAAGAAGAATTCAGCAAAGGGTCACCAACGCTGACCGTTGCGGGAGTGAATTGCCAGAAATCATTGAGGTTGTTAACGCCTGCGCCAGCGTACCCATAATTGCCAATGGCAAAACTGATGGAGTTGTAGCGGCCCACGCCCGAAAAGCTGGCCACAGCGGTCCAGGAATTATTGGAGGGATCGAAGGAATAAAAATCCTGTGGCGTGCTGCCACTCCATCCTATTCCAACATAAGCCGTTCCGTTTATCACAAAAGTTACTGCGCGATCACGCGCCACCCCCGGGTAATTTGCCTTTTGTGTCCACGAGTTTGCAACCGGGTCGAACTGCCAGCAATCATTATAAAAACTTCCTCCAAAACCCGTTGCCACATAACCGTAATTGCCGATGCCGAATCCCACGGCATGGTAACGGCCCGATGCAGGGAGATTCGCTTTTTGCGTCCATGTATCTCCAACCGGATCGTATTCCCAAAGATCATTAAGGTAATTCCCACCAAAGCCCATATACCCTTTTCCATTCACCGCGAAACCCAGCGCGCCTTCGCGCCCGCTTCCGCCAAAATTGGCTTTCTGCGTCCAGGTATTCCCGGCCGGATCGAATTCCCAAAAATCATTATAAGTAGAGCCGGTGCCCACGTAACCTTTTGAACCGATAACGAATGATGCAGGACTGGTACGGCCCGCACCGGGAAAGTTCGCCTTTTGTGTCCAGGTATCGTTGGAGGGATCGTACTCCCAGGTATCAGTAAGCAGTGAACTGCCTATGCCCAGTGTAACATATCCCTTTGTGCCGATGCTGAAGCCCGTGGCCTCGGCCCGGCCCGAGGGAGGAATGTTTGCTTTTTGTGTCCAGGAGCCCTGCGCAAATGCGCCAGCGGAAAAAATAAGCAGTGAAGAAAAAAGTAAAGACCTCATCGTGTATTTTGTTTTTATGGTTATGTAAAGGTATTATTCACCGCGAGTTTTTGCCAATGAGATATCTCATAATATAGAACAGCGGCAATCCCGAAATAAAAAGCCCAAGACCCACCTTGGATGCGAGTGGATTTGAAAGCAGCACGGCCGTGTTCACGCAGATGTAAACCAGTATGTATATAATAGGAATGAAAGGGTACCCTTTCATTTTGAATATTTCCGGCCCTACCGGATCTTTTTTCGCGCGATGGCGAAGGATAAAAATGGCGGCTGCGGCTGTAGCAAGGCTGATGCTATCGAAGAACATCACGTAATCGAGGATCTTTTTGGGCTCGGCAATAAAAAAGATGGTGAGTAAAATGAAAATGCAGAAAAGGGAGAGCGCATATTCCTGCACCTGCGTGCGCGGGTTCACGCGTTTGAGAACAGGAGGAAGTGCGCCATCTTCGGCCATGGCATAATAGATGCGCGGGTTGGAAAGTACTGAAACATTCACGTAGGCCATCACCGAAAGGAACATCACCACCGCAATAAAATAATACGCAGCATTCCCGAAAAGCAAACCGGCTACATCGGCAGCGGGGGTGGCCGAGCTTTGCAGTTTTGAAAAACCGAGAACGTGAACGTAGGAATAGTTGACCGAGAGATAAAGCAGGAGTACCAATCCCATTCCCATGAAAATGGCGCGTGGCAATGTGCGTGAGGGCCGGGCTACATCGCTTCCGAAATTCATGGTTTGCTGGTAGCCCCCATAAGTAAAGAACACCGAAGAGAAACAGAGAAAAAATGCCTTGAGCATGCTTTGCGTGTCGAATGCGGGCGGGGCGGCAGCCACTGAAGTTCCATGTGGAATAAAAATAGCCGAGATCAATAGAACCAGCAACGAGATCTTGATGAGCATGAGCACATTTAAAAATTTTGCACTCACCTTAATTCCGAGGAAATTGATGCCATACAGAATAATGATAGCCACAGTGGTGATGGTGCGCACTGCAGTATCGTGTTCCCAGCCAGGCATGATCAAAGGATAAATATATTCAGCCCCGAAAATCGCCACCACGGCCGTTGATGCTGCATTACTGATAACGGTGATCCAGTTCACCATGAATGCGAAAGCGGGATGATAGCAATGCGAGAAGATCTTGTAGAACCCACCGGCAGCCGGGTAACGCGAACCGATCTCCGCGAAAGTGAGCGCGCCTAAAAAACTCACCACCCCGCCTGTGATCCAGGCCAAAAAATAAATAAAAGGAACCTGGGCGCTCACGGCAACCTCGTGTGGTGTGCTGAAGATGCCCATGCCGATCACCAATCCCACCACGATCATGGTGAGATCAAAACTGCCGAGCCGTGGTTTTATTTCAGCATTCACGGAGGACTCCTTTTGCTCGTCAACTATTTCATACATAGTGTATTATATTTTCGACAGGGCTTGTTCCAGGTCCTTTTGAAGCACCCCCGCATCCTCAAGCCCGATGTACAAACGCACGAGGTTCCAGGGCATGGGTTTGTTCTCAAAACTATTAGAGCCTCCAATGGCACACATGGGGAACGCGAGGGATTCGTACCCACCCCAGGATGTAGCCAGCAAAAAATATTTTAACGCATCGCAAAAGCGCTCCACTTTCTCAACGCTGTCAACATTCAACTCCATGGATAATAATCCCCCGCCCTGTTTCATCTGCTTTTTTGCCAGCGCCAGTTGTGGGTTTTTTTCAGAGAAGGGATAATAAAGCTTTTTCACCTTGGGATGGTCTTCGAGAAAATGGGCGAGCGTTTGGGCGCTTTCTGAGCTCCTGTTAACACGCAGCTCAAGCGTGCGAAGTCCGCGTAACATAAGCCAGGCATCGTGCGGGGAGATGATGCCCCCGAGTGTCATGAATTCTTCGGACATCATTTTTTTGATGCGCACACTGCTGCCACATACCACGCCTGCCACCACATCGCTGTGCCCGTTCAGGTATTTTGTGGCCGAGTGCAATACCAGGTCCACGCCCATTGCAACAGGGCTTTGATTGATCGGTGAATTGTAACTATTGTCAATTATGGTGGTGATGTTTTTCGCCTTCGCCACACGCGTAACCGCTTCGATATCCTGCAGCTCGAAGGTGAGTGAGTTGGGGCTTTCCATGTAAATGAGTTTTGTATTTCCCTGGATGGCGTTTTCAAAATTCCGCGCATCACTTCCATCCACGAAAGTGACATCCACGCCAAAGCGGGATAAGTATTTAGAAAAGAGATTCAGGGTCCAGCTATAAGGCTTTTGCACGCATACAGCATGATCGCCCTGCTTCACTATGCTCATTACCGCTGCGGCCACGGCTGCACTACCTGAAGCAAACACGAGCGCATCCTCGGCACCTTCCAGCGCTGCCAGCTTTTCACGTAAAATGGAAACTGTAGGATTATGTCCGCGTGTGTAAAATGGGATCTCAAGTTCGCGCTTTAGCTTTTCGCGCATCTCGCCCACGTTACGAAAACAGAAATTGCTGCTTTGAAAGATGGGTGGCGAAACGGCCCCGTAATATTCTTCCCGGGATTCGCCATGGTGAAAAAGTACATCGGTAAGATCCATGCCGTGCAGATGTTTTCACTAAAGTAATAATTCTGCACTGGGCCAGGCAGCGGACGAAGGCTTTGAATTTTACAGGGCGATGGAGCAGGAATACTTTATCCTTACGGCCCTATTTTTTAAAGATGAAGTAAACGGCCAGTATGAGAAAAGCAAAGCCGATAAGGTGATTCAGGGTGAGGGTTTCCTTGAAATACAGGATGGCAAAAATGCTGAATACGATCAGCGTGATCGCTTCCTGGATCACCTTGAGCTGAACCAAAGAAAAGGGACCACCGAATTCCTGGGAGCCGAGCCGATTGCCCGGCACCTGTAAACAATACTCGAAAAACGCGATACCCCAGCTTATCAATATGATCATGAAAAGGTTGAGATTCCTGCTCCAATCCATTTGCGGGAATTTCAGGTGACCATACCAGGCGAAGGTCATAAAGCCGTTCGAAAGAGTTAGGAGGAGAATGGTGTAAAGCCCACGCATAGCATTTCAGTTTAATGCAAAGTAGCGCGTAAAGCCTCAAATGCGGAATGGCATTCCGTTTGAATTTTCAGCAGGTGGCTGTGAAAAAGGGCGGGTTAAAAACTGATAATGTAGATCTGGCTGGAGTAGGTTTCTCCCGTACCTGATGCGCCCATGTTGGAGGATAGACCGGAGAAAAAAGCAGGTATAAGCCGCACTTTGCCTGACTTGTATTTCTCACTAAGCATAGAAACGTAGTAGGAATCAAACCTCATGGGTAATACTTGTTTTACATGCATGCCATGCTTTCCAAAGAGCATTCGGATATCCTTTGGCGTAAAGTGATACAAGTGCCTGGGAACATCGTAAGCAGCCCAATTTGCCCCGTATTTGGCTGCGTCCCTGGAGCTGCAGTTGGGCACAGCAACAATCAAATATCCAGCGGGCTTGAGAAGGCGCTTTAGCTCCCCCACGCGCTCATTAAGGTGGGGAACATGTTCAAGAACATGCCACATGGAGATAACGTCATAGGATGCTTCTTTGAGTGATTTAAGAGCCTCCTCATCGCGCACATCCAGCTTGTATTGTTCCTTGGCAAATTTCGAAGCCTCCGGGCTGGGCTCAATTCCAATCGTATTCCATCCAGCCCGTGAACATACGTTCAAAAACTCTCCAGTGCCACAACCAATATCCAGGATAGATCCCCGGCCCTTTTGAAGCTTTTCGATCAAATCCAGCTTGCCCTTAAGGGTATAATTCCGTACATACTGATATAATTTGCTTATAAGCCCCTTTCGGGTGTTTGAATGAGAAATATAGTCTTCGGACTTATAATATGCGCCCAGATCGGATTCTAATGGCCTTGGGTTGGTGAATTTGAATCCACATCCGGCACATTCAACTATAGCGAATTCTTTTTTGCTTACGGTATGGTCCTTACAAACCAGGAAAGGCTTGAAAGATGTGCTGGAACAAATAGGGCAGGCGCTTAATGTTTCCATAGCTTTGTTCCACGTGGAACGAAAAACAAAGGGGCCGGCTATTACCTGGCCCCTCATTCTGTTGGTCGGGATGACTGGATTCGAACCA
>DATDFI010000452.1:0-8134 GCA_036522695.1 Bacteroidia bacterium
TTCTGTCCACACCGGTGTGGACAGAACATTTTTTCAACACATCCATTTCTACACTGCCCGAAGTATGCACCACAATTCCCTGTTTAACCCGAAGTTTTTTTGTTATTACATTGACTGCATCATCATTTACCGCAATAATATACAGGTCTGCAAGTTTTGTAAGGGCTGAGATATCCGTAACTGCCCTTGCAGAAAAACGCTTTGAAAGTTTTTTTACAGCGTTCGTATTTCTTCCGTAAACCTCGCTGATGGTCAATCCCGTTTCATTCAATGCCATACCTATTTGTGAGGCGACCTTGCCCGATCCAATGATAACAATGGAAAATTTTTTTTTCATGCGCGTTTAAGGCGATGGCGAATGGCAAGAACGGTCCCGATGATCATGATGATACAACCGGTCCATAGCACATTGATGAAAGGAAAGACAACCGCCTTCATCACGATAAAATCATTTCGGTTCATTTTTTTCTCAGAGAAGGAGATCTCGATGCGGTTCTCATCGGGCAACACGTTCCAGAAGGCGATCTTGAGTCCGAGTTCATCCACCACGGTTTCGCTCACTTTGGGAGAATTGCCCACCAATGTATACACCGGCATTACGTTCCGGATCTTTCCGTAAAAATCGAAGATCTTCAGTTTGGCCCCCACAGCAACGGAATCTTTCCGCCCGCGGAGCCCGCTGGTATCGGTGAGGGGCTGCATGCCCTCGTAAACCATGATGCTGTTGTTGGTGAAGATCGTATCGCCCGGCTTCACTTTGCTGTTATGCGGTTCGCCATAATCGCCTGAGAAATCCATTTCTTCGGGAGCAGTGCCCGGGAAAGTGATGTGCGTGTAAACATCCTTGAACAGGAAATGGCGTGTGTCGGGCTCTGCTGCGTTGCCCATTCGATCATTTAGCTGGATAAAAGGAGTGAGCGTGAACAGGGAATCGAATTTGCCGGTAAGCGAGTCTTTTTTCATGTACTCCACTTTATACCGGATGCGAATACCTTCTTTGTCCTTGCCCAGGTAAGTCACGTAATAATTTCCCATGCGCATGGTATCATTGCGCAACAGTAAAATATTTTCCTCGTTGGAATAATCCTTTCCTAAGAAGCTGACATCATTCTTGTAATTTTGGGAGATCACCTGGCTGCGGGAGGTGGAAAGCAAAGCACCCAATAGCAACAACCCGAAGCCTGCATGTGCAATGGAAGCCCCGGCATGGTCCAGTTTTCCCTTAAGAATATCGAGCCAATACGAAAGGTTGGAGAGGATAGCGAAGAGACAGGCAAAAAGCAGGAAGGCATATTCGAGCTTTACGGAGAATTGAAACCAGTTGAATAAATAGGATGCCGTAAGACTCAGTGCAAGCGAAACGAAAAAGGTGAAACTCATTCTCCTGTAAAATTCCTTTGGATCGGTTTTTTTGTATTTGAAATACTGGCTTACCGCGATAAGCAGCATGATGATGAGCGCGAAAGGCACTTGCCAGCGGTTGTAAGCTTTGATCGCGCCTTCGGCACCAATGGCGAAAGAGGTCCCGAATAATTTATTGATCACCGGGAAGGAAGTAACAAAGGTTACCTGGAAACAGGAGAGCAGCAGGATGAGTGCACCGATGAACATCCAGAACTCACGCGACCACATACTTTCGGTTTCTTCTTTTTCACCTGGGAAATTACGCGCGCCCAAATACCCCATTCCCACTGATGCCAGGAGGAAAAGGGCCAGGCCCTCTTTGTAAAAACCGAAAAGCGTGCCGGCCAGGAAGCAGGTGGCCGCGATGCCTGTGTAAATGAGGTTCCACTTTTTTTCGTTCACAAAGACAACAAGTGCCAGGCCGATGAAGAAAAGCAAATAGATGAGCAGGGGCTGCATCAAACCGAGATCGGTGAAGGAATGCACCGAGGTGCTGCCGAGGATACCGCTTCGTGTAAGAAAAGTGGAATAAAGAACAAGAATGAAGGTGAGGATGATCAAAAAGAAGGTGAAGAAGAGCGAAGAACCTTTGTTGCGGTTGATGAGCATCACATGCGCGCCTCCTACAAAAGTGAGCCAGGGAACAAGCGATGAGTTCTCCACAGGGTCCCAGGCCCAGAATCCACCGAAGCTGAGCGCTTCGTATGCCCAGGCACCGCCCATCAAAATTCCTGTTCCCAATATCATCACACCGAAGAACGCCCAGGGCAGGGCGGGCTTTTGCCATTCTTTATAACGCCTGGTCCATAATCCCGCTATCGCGAAAGCAAAAGGCACCAGCGTGGAGGCAAAGCCGAGGAAGAGTGTTGGAGGATGGATGGTCATCCAGTAATTCTGAAGCAAAGGATTCAAACCGCGACCATCAAGGTGTTCGAGATAATGATTCACTTTTTCACCGTTCTCGATCACCACGGTTTTTACAAAAGGCATGTTCGCGAATTGAGGGAACTCGCGCGTAAGCACGGTAAAAGGATTGCTGCCGAAATGATAACCGGAAATATAAATGCCAAGCAGCATGGAAGCGAGAAAGGTCTGCACCAGCGCGAAGGTGGTCATCACGGGGGCTTCCCAATCTTTGCTTTTACGAATGAGAATGTTGCCGAGTACCACGTGCCAGAAGGCCCACAGCAAAAAACTTCCTTCCTGTCCTTCCCAGAAGCAGGCGAAAATATATTTCATCGGCATGCTGTTGCTCGAATGCTCCCACACGTAATAATATTCATACATATGGTGCCAGATCATCCAGAACAGTGTACAGATGATACCTGCTATGGAGAGTGAATGCACATAAAAAAATTGACGTCCCAGTTTTCTCCAATTCTCTGCTTCATCCCGGGAGCGCGTGGAAAGAAAATAGCAGAGTGCTGCCGCAAGAGCACAAACAAAGGCGAGGATCACGAAAACATTGCCGAGGTATCCCGGCCAGTAGTGTTCGCCCGGGTATTTTATCATTTGTTTTCGGTGGTGACGGGCTTGCCGTCATTGTATTTGGAAGGACACTTCATCAGGATATCGTTGGCCTCGAAATCGCTGCCGTTGGATTTCCCGATGAGCACAAGTTGTTCGGAATGATCGAAATCCTGGGGTTTGGCTTTATGCAGCACTACTCTCTTCTCAACGCCCAGGGTATCTTTCATATAAAAAGTGAAAATATTCGGGTCTTTGACAGGATCATAAACCATTTCTTTATCGCGATCGAGTCTTCCGGCAACGTGGTATTCGGTGCCGGGATTCTTATCGGCCGTTTCAAAATTCGCATAGGTATTCGCATCCATCAATGCCACCACCATTACGCCAATGGTGATTGCGATCACTATGATCCCTATGATGTGTGATTTCTTCATTTTTTTTCCACTTCTTTTTCTATCCTTCCCACCTTCCTGTCAATGGAAATAAGGTAAATAATGAGTCCTGCAAAGATAACCAAAACTACTGCAAGCACTACGTATATCTTGCCGTTGGAGCGCATGGTGTCGGCCATTTCCACCTCGGGTTGCTGTGCGAAGAGCAAGGCAGGCAATAGGAATAAAAGGGTCAGCAAAAACTTTTTCATGAGTATAGAGTTCCTGATTTTGTCAATTGTATGATGCGGATACGGATCCTCAGTTGGAGGATCCAAACCCCCAGCAGGATCCAACCTACAACTGCCGGATAAAATACCATACGCATTCGGTTGTCGAGATCGTATTTGCTGAATGCGGGGTTGCCACCGTTGCCCGGGTGCATGGATGCCGTGAGCCGGGGTACCACTAAAAGGAAAACGATCATTAACACATAAGCGAAAATATTGTACACAGCCGAAACGCGCGCGCGGGTTTGCTCTTCTTCAATTGAATTGCGCAGGATCATGTACGCGAAATAGATGAGCATGCAAATGGCCGCCCCGTTCAGTTTCACATCATTCACCCACCAGCCGTTGATGGACCACACCGGCCATTCGGTCCAGGTGAATTTGGCCCATACTGATCCCGTGATCAGGCCCAACGTTCCGAAAAGTATGGCCACGTTGGCCGATTCGGCTGCATACACATCATCGCGTGTGGAGTTGTTTCGCAGGTAACGCAAACTGTAAAAAAGCGAAACACTCATCAATGCAAGCATGGCGAACCACATGCACACATGAAAATACTGGTTGCGGATGGTCTCATGAAGGATAGGCTTACGCGGTACATCCATCATGAAACCGGCAATTACGGTGTACAGTAAAAGCACCACTGCTAATATTTTCCACCAGTTCTTCTGCATTTTTTTCGAATAAAACTAATCGCGCCAAAGGTACGGAAATAAGAGCCAGGACAAGGTAACAACGATCAGGTTGAGACCCAGTAAAGCTCCTACGTATTTGATATTGATCAGCCAATCGGGGTTGGAGATGGCATTCATGGTGAGTTTAATGAGTGTGACCAGGAGCGGAAGCATAATAGGGAAACCGAGAATGGCCAGGAGTGTGAAATTATTATTGGTCTTGGATGCGATAGCCGAAACCATGGTGAGGGTGCAGGAAAGTCCCATGCTGCCGAAAATGATGGTGACGAGGAAAAGCCCGGTGTTTTGAACCGGGTCACCAAGAAGGATGGCGTAAAACCCGAAGCAAATGAGTGAAAGTACGGCCATCAAAATAATGTTGTAGACGGTGCGCGAAAGGATGACCGCTTCGGGACTAGCAAGCGTATATAAATAAAGTAAGCGGCCTTTACTTTCCTGGATAAAACTGCGCCCTGCTGCGTTCACCGCTGCAAAAAGAAGGATGATCCAGTACAAGGCCCCCCAGGTGAGGGGGTCTTTGATGGTATCGAAACACTGGCGGCAAATGAAAACGGTGGAAACAACGTATAACAGCATACCCCCGAAAGCATATTTCTGCTTCCATTCCGAACGCAGTTCTTTTTCAATGAGGAAAAGTATTTGCCGGCCTAACATGTTGAGGGCCAAAGATACGGAATACAGGAATGCTAAACTTCGTATCTTAGTGATCCTAAAACAAAAAACCATGAAACGTACTCTCTTCATTTTATCAGTGGTCGTCCTGACAGGTATGGCTTTTATGCCTGTAACAAAATCTTTTTACGATTTTACGGTAACGGATATCGATGGGAAGGAATTCAAACTGTCACAGCTAAGCGGCAAAAAGGTGATGGTAGTGAATACGGCTTCGGAGTGCGGGTATACGCCACAATACAAGGAGTTGGAAGCGCTCTATGAAAAGTACAAGGACAAAAATTTCATCATCATAGGTTTTCCGGCCAATAATTTCGGGGAGCAGGAGCCGGGCAGCAATGACCAGATCAAGAGTTTTTGCTCGAAGAATTATGGTGTGTCATTCCCGATGATGAGTAAAATATCTGTAAAAGGAGATGATATGGCCCCTCTTTACAAGTGGCTCACCAGCAAAGCTGAGAACGGGGTTTCGGATGCAGAAGTAAAATGGAACTTCAATAAGTTCCTCATTGATGAAAAGGGTAATTGGGTCGCCTGGAAACCTTCCAAGATCACCCCGATGAGCGAGGAGATCACGAAGTGGATCGAATCAAAATAATCCCTTTCATTCTTTATGACCAAACTGGATATTCTTGCCGTTGGCGTTCATCCCGATGATGTGGAGATATCCGCTGGCGGTACGGTGATCCGTCACGTGCTGGAGCGGAAAAAGGTGGGTGTTTTACACCTGACAAAGGGCGAGCTGGGCACGCGCGGGAGTGCAGCCATCCGAATGAAAGAGGCTGCGGCCGCAGCTGCGATCATGGGTGTGGAAATTCACGATAACATGACCTTCCGGGACGGCTTTTTTGAAAATGATGAAAAGCATCGCCTTAAGCTCATCGAAAAGATAAGGCTCTATCGCCCGGATGTGGTGTTGTGCAATGCTCTCCACGACCGTCATCCCGACCACGGCCGGGCCTCACAGCTGGTTTCCGAGTCGTGTTTCTATTCAGGCCTTGCGCGGATAAAAACAAAATACCAGGGCAAGGGGCAGGCGGCCTGGAGACCAAAGGCAGTGTATCACTACATACAGGACCGCAGCATGCAACCTTCATTCGTGGTGGATATCAGTGATCAAATGGAAAAAAAGATGAAAGCCATACAAGCCTATCGTTCCCAGTTCTTCGATCCTTCTTCTAAGGAGCCTCAAACCTATATTTCCACTCCCGAATTCCTTGATAGTATCCGCAACCGCTGCGCGGAATACGGTCGCATCATAGGGGTAAGATATGCTGAAGCTTTTGTAGCTGAACGTATCTTCGGGATCAGCAGCCTCAGCGACCTGATCTGAAAATACCCCGGGCATCTTTAAAGGCCTTCCGGTTTATATGAAAAAAAGAAACCCCGGTGATCAACCGGGGTTTCTTTTTGAATAGGGGAAGAATTACATCTTCACCATTTTCTTCGTTACACGGAATCCACCTGCATCGATCGTGTAATAATACACGCCAGAAGCAATGTGAGAAGCATCGTAAGAGAAAGTATATTCACCTGCAGAGAAGTTCTTGTTGATGATCATATCAACTTTCGCTCCCATTGCATTGAAAAGCGTGATGGTCACTTTGCTTTCTTTGTTCAGAACAATAGAAAGGTTGCTGATGTCGCTGGTGGGGTTCGGGTAGTTATCCACTACGTTGAACACGTTATTCACAAGGTCATGAGTGCTCAGCACGTCTGTTTCACTAAGACAGCCGTACATGATGTCAGCAAATGTGTTGTTCAGGTCAGGGCTGGTGCTTCCGCCACCCTGGAGGGTGATACCGTTTCCGGGAGCAGCATCGCTCATATACTCGAGCGGAATGCAGGAACCTGTGAAGTGAGGAGCCATTTGCGGATATACCTCTTCGGTAAAGTTATCAGACTTAACACGTACGGGTGTGGTCCATGAAGTTCCGCCATTGGTGCTTCCCATTACCATCAGGTTACGGTAAGCGTGACCGCTACCTTCGTCAGTGTTCTCGATAACCGCATCATAAGCAACAAAGATGTTGTTGCTGCCGTCAACACCGATAGTAGGGTGAGAGGTCATAGAGCAGTAGTAAGCACCGAAAGGGAAGTCGGTAGAAGGCTGGGGAGTGGGCAGATCGAATGTTCCGCTTGCGTCATCGTCAGTAACATCAGCGATCAGCACTGAGTTATTGGCGCCCATGCTTTCATTCCAGTAGTAAAGACCGCTGGTAGCAGGGAAAAATCCAAGTCCGGATGTATCCACTGCAATAACGCGCATACGGCCGTAAACAACGTGAACCTGGTTGTTGTTATCGATCACAACGTCCATAGAACCGTCAGAAGTGGTGAGGGTGTCAGGAGTTGCATCGTTGTTCGTGTCAGTGATCTGGTTGGTGTAGTTCGCGATAGGGAAGTTACGGATAACGGTCTTGGTCCAGGTCACTCCAGCGTCAGTTGACTTGAGCAGGGTTTGTGACTGGTTGAAACTACCGAATACGATAGCTACTACGTTACCTCTTGCATCGAGGGCATACTCGTCACCGGCAAAATCAGAATAACCGCTCGCGCTGTCGATACCGGTGAGGGTGCTCCATGAGCTCCAGGTCACACCGTCATCGGTAGATTTTGCATAGCAAAGGTTACCGTCAAGTCCCTGGTACAATGCGCCTCCGTTAGCAGTAGGCTCAGTGATAGAGATAGCGTGCAAAGTGGTAGAACCACCTGCGGCTATACGGGGCCAAAGGTTGTTAACTGAAGGGCTGGGGATAGGATTCATGGTTTCGGTCCAGTTGCCAGTGCCTTTTACCGGGCGTCTTTCGCCAACCTGTCCTGCTGCAGAAGTGTGGTTGATCACAACCTCAGCACCTGAACTGGTTACAGCAATGTTGCCCCAGCCTGTACGTACCGTTTCGATACGAACGGTGGGTGCTGTGCCCCAAGCGGAACCGTTGTAGTATTGGTAACCGCTACCACGATCGGCCCAACCGGAAGTTGCAGTTGAGAAGATCCATACGGTAGAGATGGTTCCGTCAGAGTTGAACACAAGACCGTTACGGCCTGCACGGTTGGTTTGCAATTGGTAGCCTGTAGTTCCGATGGTAGTCGGCATGTACGTAGTGGGCTGAACCGTGTAAGTGTGCTTTGCTGTGCTGGAAGGAGCAGGAGTGTAAAGGCTGCTGAAAGGAAGAGGAGCGTCCATATTGATCACATCCTTCCTGTACTTGCAAACTTTATTCCCCAT
>DATDFI010000453.1:0-8121 GCA_036522695.1 Bacteroidia bacterium
CAAACCAGGTCGAAGCCATTTTTAAAAACAAGGTAATCGTTGGGGTCGTATCCGAAATTGAGGTATCCTTTTTTCTCTTCTTTGAAGGAATATTTCCCGTTCGGCCTGCCCAGTACCTTTTCCACTTCCGACATTTTCATGCCGATCGTTACTTCACTGATGCCTTTACCGGGCAGGATGAGCGGGGTCTTTTCCTGCGCATGAAAGGCGTTCAACGAAGCAAGAAGAAAGAAAAAAAGAAGGGTGGATATTTTTTTCATGGTCGGTTGAATTTTCGGGGATCGAGCAACGAGAACTTTTTCTTCCCCCGCAAATAATATTCCAGCACCACGCTGCCCCTGTAAATGGCGCTGGTCGAATACACTTTAATTCTTTTTTTCATCTCTCTCCGTTTTCGCAGCGTATGCCCTAAGGTCCAATAAAAAGAAACATGCGCCCGCAACACCGCCCAGAGGTGCCTCACCTGGCCCCCCAGCAAAAATTTCCACCCTGCAATACCATCAAGGCTCATGCGCAAAAACATTTTCAGTAAAAAATACCCGGGTGCATGATTTTTACACAGCAGCACAAGGTTGTTCCTGAAATTAAGATAGGTCTTTTGCGGGTTGAGCTTATTGAGTGTGCCGCCACCCACATGATACACATGCGAACGCGGGCAATACATCACTTTGTAACCGATGTTCTTCATTCTCCAGCAAAGGTCGATCTCCTCCATGTGCGCAAAAAAATCCTCATCCAGTCCTCCTGCTTCTCGGTAAGCCGAAGCACGCACAAAAAGGCATGCTCCGGTTGCCCAGAATATCTCCCGCTCATCATCGTACTGGCCGCTGTCCTCCTCAAAGCGATCGAACATGCGGCCCCTGCAAAAAGGGAAACCGAATTTATCAATGAACCCTCCTGCCGCACCGGCATACTCGAACTGTTTGCGTTCCTGGTACGAAAGTATTTTGGGCTGGCAGGCAGCAACATTCGCATCCGAATCCATCAGCGCAATAACGGGCTGCAACCAGTCCCGTGTTACCTCCACATCCGAATTGAGCAGCACAAAATACTCGTGAGGCAATCCACGTAGCGCATCATTGTATCCTTTGGCATAACCTCCGTTGCCTTTATTCCGGATAATGGTCACCGAGGGAAATTGACGCTTTACAAATTCCACGGAATCATCCGTGGAGGCATTATCGGCCAAAATGATCTCGGCATCATTCGAATTGCATTTAAGCACGTACGGCAGGAAGTTCTCGAGAAAACCCCTGCCGTTCCAGTTAAGAATGACCACCGCAATTTTTTTCATAACCGCAATTGCGATGTAATGTTAGGAATTAAAATCAAGATGAGGTCTTATCTCGGGTTCTTGAAATTCTCATCCACGTTGCTTCCGTAATGATCGATGCCCGGTTTGGTGATGTCCATGTTATTGGATTGTACCGTGCGCTTTTGAAGTTTCATTTGCCAGTTGGCATCGTATATCTCCCCGCGCGCATCCGAGTGCATGAGCTTGTAATCGTTGCTGGCAAGATCCTCGTTATAGAACACGAACTTTTTGTTGGTCTGGTTCATCGGCTTTAAACGATAATACTGCCATATCTCGTACGGGTAGGAGTTCGGTTCATTGTCCACCACCGTGCGCTGGTCAGGGGCCCCGTATTGCAGCCACACGCGCCCCCGGTCAGTATCGTAACCGTGAAAGGCCGTTGTACTGAAGGCCTTGTTCACCTTCACCACTTCGGCATGGTAACGCTTCCAGGTTTGCTCGGGTGTTACTTCATCGCGGGCTATCCAGAAACTCAGGAAAAATTGCTGCATCAGTTCCAGGCTTCCGCCCACCAATTGGTTATCCATGAAAAGCTTTTCTCCTTCCGTTGCAATGGGACGCAACGAACGGATATAATCGCGCAGGGTATCCGTACTGGTAATGGCAGAAACAAACGTGTTGGAGACGGTGAGCTTGGAAATGTCCTGGGTGTCGAATTTGCCTTTCGGGTTATACCGCTGGAAAAAAACTTTGCGGTCGGCCACCAGGGCATTCGTTTTATCATGCACTTCCATCACAATATTATAATTACCGGTTGGCAGATCGGTGATGTCGAATTCCGAAAGCAGGATGTTCACCGGCCCCGATCTCTGGATGCTGAACTTGCTGTATTTATCCAGCTTCTTTCTCTGTTCGTACGACTCGATATAATAACTGATCACGAATTTGGAGCTGTCGCCCAGCAACGCTTTTGCATTGTACACCTCTGCATAAAAATCAAGTTTCGAAAGATTCTCCGGGTAAAAGTTGGAAGTATAAGGGATGATGTCCATCCCGTTCTTGGTCAACACGGTTTGTGTAGCCGTTTTGCTGTATGATTCCACCAGTTCAATGTCCGAAAACGTCACACGGTCCTTCGGGAAACTGATGATGATATCCTGGGTGCCCGAAAATGGTTTTTGATCGCGGTTCTTGTCCTTGATCGCGATCTCCAGCTTGTACAGACCCACTTTAAGCGGCACACGTTTAAGGTCCACAAAATTAACGGTACCTTTTGCACTTGTGTCTGATAATTCGGGGCTCGACAAAATATATTTCTGGGAGGCTCTGATCGAATCATCCTGGGTGAACAGCATGCTTATCTCCACCTGCGCCTGGAATTTCCCGGAAGGCATTTTTTTATAGGCCACGGTATTCCCGAAAACGGAAATATAGGTCTCTACGTAAGGTCCCTTGGCGGGGATATCAAACGTTGCGTAATTGAAATAGGCTACCAGGTCGGTACCGGCCATGGCGCGAATGGTGCAAATGCAACTCACCAGCAGGATCGCAGCAAACTTCTTCATCGTAAAATGTTTTGGTTAAAAATTCCTTTCAGCGGGGATATTGCAGATGCTAAGATAGGGAAAAAAATTGTTGGTTGTTTTTGTTTGTTGCCCAACCCCACCACGAAGAACCGGCAACTGAACGAATAACCTTTAACCAATACCTTTTTTCTCTATATTTGTGCCCAATCCATCTATGAAGCCGAGGATCATCCTAAGCAACAAGCAGTTCGATCTCACCATTACCCGGCTTTGTTACCAATTAATAGAAACGCATAACGATTTTTCGGAGTCGGTCATCATCGGCCTTCAGCCCCGCGGCATTTATCTCGCCAAACGCATTCACGCACGCCTGCAGGAGATCCTTAAAAAAAGGGACCTGAAACTCGGCACGCTCGATATCACTTTTTATCGTGACGATTTCCGCAAAAAGGACCTTATCCCTAATTCCACCACCATCGATTTTATAATAGAAGACCGGAATGTGGTGCTGGTTGACGATGTGCTGTTCACCGGTCGCACCATACGGGCCGGTCTCGATGCCATGCTTGCATTCGGAAGACCGAAGGATGTGGAACTGTTGGTGCTGATCGACCGCAGGTACAGCCGCAATGTGCCCATCCAGGCGAAATATGTTGGAAGAACGATTGACTCCATAGCCTCAGAAAAAGTAAAAGTAGAATGGAATGAGACCGATGGAGAAGATAAAGTATGGCTGCTAACTAATGAATCCTAACTGCTAATGGCGCGTGAAGCGCTAATGACGAGAATGACCAAACTAAGTACGAAACACCTGCTCGGCATCAAGGACCTGACGAAGAACGACATCGATCTCATCCTTAATACGGCAAGCAATTTCAAAGAGGTCATCAACCGTCCCATTAAAAAAGTACCTTCCCTTCGCGACATCACCATAGCCAATCTCTTCTTCGAAAACTCCACGCGCACCAAATTATCTTTCGAGTTGGCCGAAAAGCGGTTGAGTGCCGATGTGCTCAACTTCTCCGCCTCCGGCTCATCGGTAAAAAAAGGCGAAACACTTATCGATACGGTGAACAACATCCTCGCCATGAAGGTGGACATGGTGGTGATGCGCCATCCCAACCCGGGCGCCTGCGTGTTCCTGAGCAAGCACATCAACGCAAAAATTGTGAATGCGGGCGATGGTGCGCATGAACATCCAACCCAGGCCCTGCTCGATGCCTTCTCTATAAAAGAAAAGCTCGGTAAGGTAAAAGGCAAAAAGGTGGTGATCGTGGGTGACATTCTTCACTCGCGCGTAGCCTTGTCTAATATTTTTTGTCTGCAAAAACTGGGTGCCGAAGTAATGGTGTGTGGTCCCACTACGCTCCTGCCTAAATACATCTCCTCTATAGGGGTTAGGGTGGAACATAACCTGCGTAAGGCACTTGAGTGGTGCGATGTGGCCAACATGTTGCGCATACAGCTCGAGCGGCAGGATATCAAATATTTCCCGTCCCTTCGTGAATACAGCATGTTGTACGGGCTCAACAAGAACATCCTTGATTCACTCGGCAAAGAGATCGTGGTGATGCACCCGGGTCCCATTAACCGCGGGGTGGAGATCACCAGCGATGTGGCCGACAGCAAGCAATCCATCATACTGGAACAGGTGGAGAATGGGGTGGCCGTGCGTATGGCCGTGCTGTACCTGCTCGCGGGCCGGCAGGAAAATTAAAGCCGCTGATTTTACTGATTTACACTAATTTTTCTTCAAGCCCATTTTTTTGAATGCCTCCGGGCCGCAGGGGTAAATATGTCCTGCAATCACACAGGCATTTCCGCGCGGGCCAGCGGCATATTTACTCAGCGGCCGGGGCATAAGCAACTGAACATGTACCTATACCTGACGCTACCCCTGCTTTTGTCGATAAATTCCCTAACTTTATCAGAATATTTTTAGTAAAATTGTGCTTTCAACCTTATAACACAACATGGCATTTACGGTAGATAGAAAAGACAAATTCACGGTGATCAAAACCACTGTGGAGAAGCTGGACAGCAATGTAGCGCCCTCGCTCAAATCGGAGTTGGTGGTGCTCAATGCGGATGGGGTGAAGAATATCATCATCGATCTTGGGCAAACCCGCTATTGTGATTCATCCGGACTCAGTGCCATTCTCGTAGCCAACCGCCTCTGTAAAAATGCCAACGGTTCATTGGTGATCACCGGCCTCCAGGATTCTGTAATGAAACTCATCACCATTTCACAACTCGATTCTATTCTCAACATTGCCAACTCCGTTGAGGAAAGTACCAACCGTCTTATCGCAAGCAATTAAAAACACAACTATGAAGATAAAATTACTCTTCTCATTAGCTCTTGTATTAACGGTGATCGGCAAATCTGCATTCGGGCAGGCCTGCACTCCCGACCCGCAATACCCTTCCACCAGTCACGGTATTCACCCCGACAGCGCTACTAACTTTGTACAGGGTTATGCCAACCAGGCTTACACACAGTTGGTAACTATTGTGGTTCCACAGGATACCACACCTCCTTTTCCTCCTGTTCCCATTCCCTGGGATTCAACCGTACTGGTTTCCATTACCGGTTTGCCTAACGGATTCACTTATGCATGCTGGAACAATTCTCCCGCACCCAACCGCTGCTCATGGCCGGGTGGAACCATAGGCTGTGCCATCATCACCGGCAACCCTACCACTGCTGATACCGGTACGCATCCTCTGCAGGTGGCCACACAAAATTACCTGGGCGGCAGCACCACACCTATTAATTACACTATCACGTATTATAAAATAAAGATAAACGGCCCTTCAGGCATTCAAAACCTTGATGCTTCCCAATTCATGATCGGGGACCCCGTTCCCAATCCTTTCGGTGAAAAAACGGAGATCGACTACAACCTTCCCAAAGTTTGCCAGGTTAGCGTTAAAGTGTATAATATGGTGGGCACCGAGGTGTATGCTTACAGCGGCCGTGGTCAAAAAGGAGTGAATAAATTCTTTTTCGATCGTAACGGCCTTGCTCCCGGCATGTACGTTTATTCCATCTCAAATGGAGAGCAGGTGATCACCAAGCGAATGGTTATCAGCAAATAATGCTACCGTTTGAAGTAACGGTACTCGGGTGCAGTTCAGCTACCCCCACTTCCGACAGACATCCAAGCGCCCAGGTACTTAACGTACACGGGCGTTTGTTTTTGATCGACTGTGGTGAAGCCGCGCAGATCCAGGTCCGCAAATACGGGATTCGTCTCCAGAAAATTTCGCAGGTATTCATCAGCCATCTTCATGGCGACCATTTTTTCGGCCTCGTAGGATTGTTGAGCACCATGCATCTGCTCGGTCGCAGCAATGAATTGCATATCCACGCACCTCATGGCCTGCAGGAGATCATCGAGGTTCAACACAAATATTCCGACACACACCTTCGTTTCCCAACGGTGTTCCATGAACTCGATACAAAAAAAGAAACCCTCATTTTTGACGATGAAAAATTATCGGTGACCACGCTCCCGCTCCTGCATCGTGTGCCCTGCTGCGGGTTTTTATTTCGTGAAAAACCCAGGCCCCGCAACATCAATAGAGAAAAACTGGAAGAATATAAAATTCCGCTTGCCTACATCAACCTGGTTAAATCGGGAGAAGATTACACGGACGAAAATGGAAAAGTGATCCCCAATAAGGAACTTACCCTGGATCCACCCCCTCCTCGCTCCTACGCTTATTGCAGTGATACCGCTTATAATGAAGCCCTGGTGGAGAGGATAAGGGGAGCCGACCTGCTTTACCACGAAGCCACCTTCACCGAGGATATGCGTGAAAGAGCCAAAGAAACCCTTCACTCAACGGCTAAGGATGCAGCCACTATTGCCATGAAAGCTACCGTTAAAAAATTGCTGATCGGCCATTACTCCGCCCGTTATAATGAGCTTTGGCCCTTGCTGGAGGAAGCACAAAAGACCTTTCCGGGGGCCACTTTGGCGGAGGAAGGCAAAACCTATCTTGTTTAAAACCCTGTGTAAAAATAAGTTCCGCAAATTTTGCAAGGGACCGATGAATACTTACCTTTGACCTATTATTTATAATCATTCCAAATAAGGAAATGAACAAGATCAGGATAGTGGTTGCAGACGGGAACTTTCTCACGCGCGAGGGACTTAAAGCCCTTGTAAAGGAGAACAGGGATTTCCTTTTTGTGGATGATAGCGATAGCGGCACCGAGCTTCAGCGCAAAGTAATAAAGGCCCGCCCTGATGTTTTGATCATTGATCATACTTCGACCGGGTTTGGAATTGACGATCTCAAAAACATCAACAAAGCATTTCCCTTTCTTCACATACTGGCCATTACCCGCGTAATGCCAAAGGTCTTCATCAACCAGTCGCTTGATGCGGGGGTGAACAGTTACCTTCTAAAAGATTGTGATAAGGTGGAGATCAATGAAGCTATTTACGCCACTTCCAGGGGTGAGCAGTTCTTTTGCGGCAAGATCGTGAGCAATATCCTCAATGCTCCCGAAGAAAGTGTGATGGATACGGGGGCCCTTTCCTGCGATGGCATTCGCATTTCATCGCGCGAGGCAGAGATCATCAAGCTGGTGGCTGAAGGGCTTTCCAACAAAGAGATAGCAGATAAACTTTTCCTGAGCGTGCACACTATTACCACACACCGCAAGAACATCATGAGCAAATTGGGCGTGAACAACACTGCCGGGCTCGTGCTTTTCGCGCTCAAGCAAAATATTATTTCTCCCAACAAATATTTATTCTCGTCTGGGAACTGAGCCCGGATCGATCACCTGCTTTTCGCCCCGCACACACGGGGCGTTTTCATTTACCGGAAGTTCCTTTATAGCTCGAGCGTGAGGCCATCGTAAGCCAGCTCTATATTTCCAGGCAGTTCCTTCATCACATCCCCGTGTTTTCCCAACTGGTGACTGATGTGCGTGAGGTAAGTGATCTCCGCACAAAGCTCCTCCGCCATGGCTATCGCTTCGAGCAATGTGAAATGCGAAATATGTGTTTCACGCCTGAGCGCATTGAGCACCAGCACGCGCGACCCTTTAATTTTTTCCTTTTCCTTTTCGGAAATAAAATTCGCATCGGTAATGTAGGTGAAATCACCTACGCGAAAACCCAGCACGGGGAGTTTATGATGCAACACCTCAACGGGAATGATATCCACGCCTTGTATATTGAAAGGTTCATTTCTTACTTCATGCAACCTTATTTCAGGTACACCGGGATACTTTTCATCAGTGAACGCATACGGGATCTCGCGGTGAATCGCCTGCTGCACGCGAGCTGTTGCATACACGTCCATTTCCTTTTGCTG
>DATDFI010000454.1:0-5818 GCA_036522695.1 Bacteroidia bacterium
ATCGGCATGTTCCTGCTTCCACCTCCTCCTAAAGAGCAATACAAAGAGCCTTCGTATGCAAAAACATCCGCGATAACCGAACGCGACATTACGGTGAAAACCGGAGAATATTCTTTGCCCGGGATCCTCACTTTACCAAAAGAGGGAAAGAAAATACCGCTTGTAATTCTTATTCACGGCTCCGGCCCTAATGATATGGACGAGACGGTAGGCCCGAATAAGGTTTTTAAAGATCTCGCACTCGGCCTCGCATCGAATGGGATCGCAGTGCTGCGTTACAACAAGCGCACACATGATTATGGCGCTAAAATGATGGAACATGTGAATGAGTTGACCGTGAAAGAGGAGATCCTGGAGGATGCGATGAGCGCACTGCAGCTTGCTAAAACTTTTCCGGAGATCGACACGAATAAGATATTTTTTCTCGGGCATAGCGAGGGCGCGATGGTGATGCCCCGCCTTGCCGATGGCAGGAAAGATATTGCGGGAATTATCATGATGGCCGGGAATGCCCGCCCGCTGGAGGACCTCATCCTGGAACAAACCACTTACCTGCTGGGGCTGGATGGATTTACAAAGGAGGATAAAGATGCGCTGGCAAAAGTGAAAATGCAGGTGATGGAAGTGAAGCGTCCTGCGCTGAGCGATACCGTTTCGGCTTCACGACTACCGCTCAACTGCCCGGCAAGATACTGGATGGACCTTAGAAATTATCACCAGGTGGAAGTAGCGGAGAAATTGAAATTGCCCATGCTTATCATGCAGGGTGAGCGCGATTACCAGGTAACCATGGAGGATTATAAAATATGGCAGGAGCATTTGTATAAAAGGAAAAATGTAACGCTGCATTCGTATCCCAAACTCAACCACTTGTTCCAGGAAGGTGATGCGCCTAAAAGCACGCCAAAGGAGTACGAGCGCCAGGTGAACGTGCCGGAGTATGTGATAAAGGATATTTCAGATTTTATTAAAAAGCACTGAGGGTATTTCTTATTTTTAAACCATGCTTTTCAAAGAGATCATTGGACAGGATGAAGTGAAGCAGCGATTGCTGCAAAGTGTGAAGGACGGACGCATCAGTCATGCCCAATTGTTCATGGGGCACGAGGGCAGCGGTAATCTTGCATTGGCCATTGCCTACGCGCAATACATCGCCTGTAAAAACAGGGGAGAGAACGATTCCTGCGGCACCTGCCCTTCCTGTGTGAAATACAAAGGGCTCGTACATCCCGACCTGCATTTTGCTTACCCCATTACCTCGGCAAAGGAGAATGAAACGTCAACAAAATATTTACCCGAGTGGAGAGAAGCCATACGCGATAATCCTTACATGAATTTGTTCCAGTGGATCCAAAGAGTGGGCGCAGAGAACAAGCAGGGAGTGATAAGCGTTTATGAAAGTGCGGAGATATTGAAAAAGCTGGCCCTCACCACGTACGAGGGAGGATATAAAGTTATGATCATCTGGATGCCGGAGAAAATGAACCTGGCATCGGCCAACAAGCTGCTTAAAATTTTGGAGGAGCCGCCCGCAAAAACGCTTTTCCTTTTAGCGACCGAGAACTCCGACCATTTGCTCACCACCATTTTATCGCGCACACAGCTGGTGAAAGTGCCCCGCATTGATGACGAGGACATGAAACAGGCTTTGAAGGACCGCCATGGTTTGGATGAGAGCGAGGCAGCGCGCGTGGCTTACCTGGCCGAAGGAAATTACAACGAGGCGCTTTATTTGGTAAAACATGCCGATGAGGAGAATTTCAATTTTGCCCAATTCAGCGCCTGGATGCGCCTGTGTTATAAAAAAGATGTGCTTAAGCTGGCACACTGGGTGGATGGAATAGCGACCATAGGCCGTGAGAAACAAAAGAATTTTCTCGCCTACGCGCTCAGCATGACCCGCGAGACGCTGATGGTGAGTTATGCCGACAGCTCCCTGGTACGCCTGCAAGGCGAGGAGCTGGAATTTGTAAAAAAATTCTCTCCTTTTATACATGGTGAAAATTGCATTTCCATTACCGATGAGCTCAACCGCGCCATTCGGGATGTGGAACGTAATGCCAATCCCAAGATCATGTTCACTGATCTTTCCCTGAAGATGATGGTGCTGCTGAAGCAGGCGGCTTCGCTTGTTTAGTTTATAGTTTGCAGTTTATAGTTCTTGCAGAACTGAAATGAAACGCAACGTTGTTATAAGTTACCTTTTGCTTTTGAATATTCTTTACTGCATCGTCTAGTTTTTGTTGTGGGGAAAGTATTTTAATATCAGCCATTCATTATTCAAAGGAATTGTCGTTATCGGGTTGAATTCATGGTTCCCGTAATTTATCCCGCGGCATGGCTGTTGTGGGTCTTTGAAGAAAAAAAGGATGATTGGAAGTTTATTGCGCTCCTGGTTTTATTTATGGTGTACTCCTTTTTTTATATACTCTTCTACATCGCTTCTCATTCTGGTTTCGGAATACTTTCCTGATTTGGCCCGCTTTTTTTGACACAAAGTTTAGGGCGAGATCAAGTCCTTCTTCGCATTGGGAAAAATGCTACGGAGGCCATGCGTGAGGGATAGTAGCGATTACCCCGCAGCCCCGACTGTCACCCTGAGCCTGGCGAAGGGTGGACGGGCGAGGAGTAAAAGCGGATAGCCCGGTGGCGCTTAGTGCGCCACACGCCAAATCCTTTTTGCGTGCACGCAAGAACGCCCATCGTCCCACGCGCTGCCTGGCCCTCTGGCAGTAACATCTTTGTCCCCGCTTTTTCCTTCCATTAATAATGTTAAATTTGCTATCCTTTTTACAACGGAGTACTAACAACCAATAACGGACAATGAGTTGCCAGGGATGTACAAGCGGGCGTGGATGTGATACCGTAAGCAACGGGACGCCTAAGGGCTGCCGTAACAATGGCGCTTGCGGCTCGGGGGGGTGCAACAAGCTCAACATATTCGATTGGCTGGCCAATATGGAATTGCCCCAGGGCCAATCCATTTTTGATGTGGTGGAAGTGCGATTTAAGAACAGCCGCAAGGAGTTTTTCCGCAACGTAAATAATCTTCCGCTCGCCCAGGGCGAAGTGATAGCGGTAGAGGGCACGCCCGGCCATGATATAGGAATTGTATCGCTTACCGGTGAACTGGTGAAGCTGCAGCTGAAGAAAAAAGGAATTGCATTCGACTCACACGAGATACGCAAGGTGTACCGCAAGGCGCGCCAACCCGATATTGACAAATGGAAAGAGGCGCAGGGCCTGGAGACCTCAGCCATGTACAAAGCGCGTACGATAGCCCTGAATTTGAAACTCCAGATGAAGATAAGTGATGTGGAGTACCAGGGCGATAAGACCAAAGCCATTTTTTACTATACAGCCGATGACCGCGTTGATTTTCGAGAGCTGATAAAAAAACTGGCGGAAGAGTTTCGGGTGCGCATCGAGATGAAGCAGATTGGCGCGAGGCAGGAAGCGAGTCGCCTGGGAGGTATTGGCTCCTGCGGGCGTGAATTGTGCTGCGCCACCTGGCTCACTGATTTTCGCTCGGTGAACACCAGCGCTGCACGTTACCAGCAACTCTCGTTGAACCCTTTGAAGCTGGCCGGGCAGTGCGGCAAGCTGAAATGCTGTTTGAATTACGAGCTGGACAGTTACCTGGATGCGATAAAGGATTTCCCGGAGAACAATGTGAAGCTGGAAACAGAAAAAGGAAGGGCCTTTCATCAAAAAACGGATATTTTCAAGCGCATGATGTGGTATTCGTACGAGGGAGAGGCGGAGAATTTTATCCCGGTGAGCGTTGACCGTGTGAAGGAGATCATAGAGATGAATAAACAGGGAAAAAAACCTGCAGAGCTGAAAGATGCTTCGATAGAAGTGGTGGAAGAAAAGAAGCCGGATTACGAGAACGTGGTGGGGCAGGACAGCCTTACGCGTTTTGATAATCAAAAAAGGAAGAAAAAGAAGAATAAGAACCGTAACAAAAACCGGGGACCGCAGTTTAATAATCAAAACCAGAACCGTAACAACCCCAGGCAGAACCGTGGAGGAGGAAACCAGAACAGGGGCGGGCAAAACAGGGGACCGGGGAAGAAGTAGGCGGTATTTGAAGAAGGGTTCCGGGGGTGCAGGGACACGATGCTTGCATCTTCTTATAATGAAAATGTTACCGAGTAAATGAAAAAATTCGCCCATCTTATTTTTTTTGCTGTTGTTTCATTTGCGCTGGCTTCCTGCGACAGCAAGCGCCTTTACGAGGAGAATAAGGACGTTCCCGATGGAAAATGGGCTGCGAAGGACAAAATGGATTTCGAATTCAGCGTGCCTGACACATCCACGTACTACAATGTTTTTATTAATGTGCGCAACGCAAGTCAATACCAATTCTCCAATATTTATTTGTTCGTGACCACCACGTATCCCGATGGAAAGACCTCGAGGGACACGCTGGATTGCACGCTCCAGGATGCGAGTGGTAAATGGATGGGCAAGGGTGTGGGCGACCTGTGGGACAACCAGCTTTTATTCAAGCCTTCGGTGAAATTTCCGCAAGCCGGGAAGTATAAGATAGAGTACGAGCAGGCCATGCGCGTGGATCCGCTGCCGTATATCACCGATGTGGGATTGCGCGTGGAGCGGGTGCAGTGATCATTTCTTTTTTCTTCCAAGAGACCTTTCCAGGTATTTTTCAGAGGGCAGCAGTGAGCGTTGTATCCTTCGCGCATAATAAATGCTGTCCAGTATCTCCTTTTGTTTTTCTTCTATGATGGCTTTTTGCTGGGAGATCTCGAGGTTGGCTTTTTGCTTTTGCAGGAAACTTCGGTAAATAAAAAGCGCGAAGGCGATCACAAGCACAAGACATCCGCCCACGGCCAGTAATATTATTTTTTGCCTGCGCGCATCGGCCTGTGCGATGGCATCCTTTTTATCCTGCTCCGATTTTGTTTTCGCTTCCTTTTTATCGAATTCATACTGCATCTGCGCTTGCACTGTTTTTTTGGTGTTCTCTTCATTCACCAGGCTGTCGCGGTAAGCGATGCGGAGCTTATAATGCAGCAGCGAGTTTTTGAAATCTCCCCTGGCGCTGTCGAGCTCGGCAAGTGATCCATAACAATTTGCAATAAGTTCAACGGCCTTTTGCTTCTTCGATAATTCGAGCGCGCGGTCCAGGTATTTTTGTGCTTCTTCAAGGCGGTTAAGACGGATGCAGGCGGAACCGAGATTATCGAGCGTGATACTTAAGGCTTCAATATATTCCGAATGCTCGCGCATGTGCAGTACGGTAAGATGATTTTTGTACGCCAGTTCATAATCACCGAGGGAATAATAAATGTTGGCGATGTTATTATAGTCGACCGCCATCCCGTACTGGTCGTTCAATTTTTTATCATATTCGAGTGCAGCAAAATAATCTTTGAGTGCTTCGGGATAATTGCCCTGTTTGCGGCAAATGACCCCGAGTGCATTATAGGCACTGGCAAGCCCATCGCTTTCGCCCGTGCGCTTGTACAGCTCCAGGGCCTGGTCGTAAAAACGCCTGGCTTCCTTGTAATTATCCTGGACCGAATAAATATTACCGATGCTTATGTAGGAGTAAGCAATGCCCCCGGAATCTTTCTCATGCTCGCTTATTTTAAGGCTTGCGTACTCGCTCTTTAGGGCCTCGTTGAAATTGCCCAGGTTGTAGTAAATGGTGCTCATATTACTGTACGCTGCTGTAATACTGGCAGTCCAACCGGCCTTTTGCGAAAATTCCAGCGCACTTTTGAAATAGTCGAGTGCTTCGGGATAATTTCCTTTATGCATTTCCACCAGGCCTTTTAAATTGAATGCA
>DATDFI010000455.1:0-6484 GCA_036522695.1 Bacteroidia bacterium
GGAGCCGATCAAGCTCGGAAGCATTGTTACCCTGGAGGCGAAAGTGTCGCGCTCCTTTAATTCCTCCATGGAAGTTTACATAGAGGTTTGGGTGGAAGATCGTGTAACAGGGGAGAAGGTGAAGCACAACGAGGCCATTTACACTTTTGTGGCCGTTGATCAAAACGGAGCGCCCTTGCCTGTGCCGGAGCTGGTGCCTGAAACCGATGTGGAGAAACTGCGCTATGATGGAGCTTTACGCAGAAGGCAACTCTCCCTGATCCTTGCCGGCAAAATGAAACCGGATGATGCTACGGAGCTGAAGGCCCTGTTTGTGAAATAGCTTGGTTGTAAGTTGTTCGTTGCTCCTTTCCCTTGACTTTGTGTTGGGGTATTTTCTTTTGTGGAAATACATTCTCTTCTTGCGGTTGGCCCGCACCCGCGACCATGAGGCGTTATGACTTATTTGCGCCTGCGGATAGCCGGACGCAAATATGACATTACAGCCCTGCGAAGCAATGGGCGCAGGAGTGCGCCCCAAAAAAGATCAAAGTCCAACCAGTACATCATTAGGATCTTTTCCCCCGAACAGCATTTTTACGGGGCTCTCGCACATCTCTTTTACTTTCACTAAAAATCCAACGGACTCGCGCCCATCGATGATGCGGTGATCGTATGAAAGCGCCACGTACATCATGGGGCGGATCTCCACTTTGCCATTCACAGCCACCGGGCGCTCCACCACGTTGTGCATGCCCAGGATGGCGCTTTGCGGAGGATTGATGATGGGTGTTGACATGAGTGAGCCGAACACGCCTCCATTGGTAATGGTAAATGTCCCGCCTTCCATGTCTTTCAACTCTATTTTATTATCGCGCGCTTTGGTGGCGAGTTCTTTTATTTTTAATTCCACTTCAGCAAGGCTCATCATTTCGGCATTGCGCAAAACAGGTACCACCAAACCTTTGGGTGCGCTCACGGCAATGCCTACGTCACAATATTTGTGAAACACGATGTCATCGCCATCGATCATGGCATTTACGGCAGGGAAAAGCTGCAGCGCTTCGCAAACCGCTTTGGTGAAAAAACTCATGAAGCCCAGTTTGGTGCCGTATTGTTTTTCCAACTGCGGATTGTATTTAGCACGCAGGGCGTAAATGGCGCTCATGTCCACCTCGTTAAAGGTAGTGAGCATGGCAGTCGTATTCTTTACGGAAACAAGGCGCTGCGCTAATTTTTTGCGAAGGGGGGTCATCTTCTTTCTTTCTTCATCGCGCGTGCCTCCTTCGCCTTTTTCACCGCCAAAGCCTTTGCTCATGGCATTCAGCACATCGGCCTTGGTGATGCGCCCGTCCTTTCCCGTGCCGTTCACTTTTTCAATTTTATTCTCGTCCATCAGTTTTTTCGCGGAAGGCGAAGGAACGTTTTTGGCGTACGTTTCTTTTTTTTCTTCCTTTCTTTCCGTTCCTTCTTTCGATTCTTTTGTTATCCCGGGCCCTTTTTTTTCGGGCGAGGGGCCTTCCTCTTTTTTACTCACGGTTTCTTTTTTCTCTTCTTTCGGGGCGGCTTTCTTTTCACCCTTCACACTATTATCCACCGTGCATACCACCTGGCCCACTTTCACCGTTTCGCCTTCTTTTGCCATTATTTTAAGGCCACCGCTATCCTCGGCATTTACCGTGAGTGTGGCTTTATCCGAATCGATCTCGGCAAGGGGTTCGTCTTTTTCAACGTAGTCACCGTCATTTTTTAACCAGCGTGAAATGGTCACTTCGGTGATGGATTCGCCCGGGCTGGGCACTTTGTGTTGGATGAGGGCCATGGAATTGAAGAGTTAAAAGAGGTTTCTGTTGTTTGGAGAGTTGGAAAAATTCCTGTTAGTAAGGTTTTACGAGTTTTTGTTTTTCATTTTTTTTAGCGCGGATGAAAATGTTTTTGAGAAATAATTTTCGCCCGGTAATAGCGATAGCTGTATCCGTTTTGCATAGTGTATGCTGTCGAGGATCTCTTTTTGTTTTTCTTCCACAATGTTCTTTTGCGTTTCTATGACCTGCTTTTGCCGGAGGATCTCGGTATTGGCTTTTTGTTTTTGCAAATTGCTGCGATAAATGAAGACCACCAGTGCCATCATTAACGCGCAACCGGAAACGGCAAGCCAGAGTACGATTCTTTGCTTGCGCGCGGCTTCGGCTGCTACTGCGTCTTTTTTATCCTGCTCGGCCTGCTCGGCCGCTCTCTGCTTATCGAATTCGAAATTCATTTCGGCCTGGAGGTTTTTGCGTGTGTTCTCTTTATTGTCTATGCTATCGCGAAGCCGAACGAAACTTTTATATTGTTTAAGCGCCATACCGGTATTGTGCTTCAGCTCATAGATCTCGCTCAACAAAAGGCGGGCCTCGCGTTGCGGTTCCAGCGCACCCAGTTTTTCCGCGATCTCCAGGCCCTTCTGTGAAAAAGACAGCGCTTCATCGTATTTCCCGTTCTTCTGGCTGAGGCGGGAAAGATTCTGGTATGATTCGGGAATAAATTCCATCTCCCCGCTTTCTTCACGCATCTTAAGCGCGACCCTGTAATAGTTTCCCGCCTCCTCGTATTTTTTTTCAGCATCTAAGATCCCACCGATATTGTTTAGCGCCATCGCCACCCCGGATGAGTCCCCGATCTCGCGGTACATTTTAAGCACATCCAATTGTCCTTTCATCGACTCATCGTATTTCCCGTAAGCATAATAAACATTGGCCATGTTCATCAACACACTCGCAATGCCTTTTTTGTCGCCAACGCGTTTGCGGACCTCGAGCGAGCGCTTGTAGTATTCCAGCGCCTTATCGTAATTTTTCAGTCGCACATTCACAATGCCGATATCCATCAGCGTATTAGCCAGGATAAATTTATCATCCGTTTTTTCGAGCAGTGCCAGCGCTTTAAAATAATATTCCAGCGCTTTGGGATAATTGCCCTGCGTGTCGAAGACCACCCCGAGGTTGCCGAGTGAAGTAATAATGCCTTTTTGGTCGCTCATCTCCTCGCGTATCTTCAGTGCTTTCAAGTGATATTCCAGGCCTTTTTCGATCTCCCCGTTATCGATATAGTTGATAGCGATGTTGTTGAATGAATTACCGATCCCTTTTTTATCCCCGATCTCCTCGCGCAATGCCAGCGCTTTTTCGTGGTAAGAGATGGACCTTGTGAATTCGCTTTTATACCAGAGCACTATCCCGGTATTGTTGTAAGAATTTGCGATGCCCTTCTTGAAATTAAGTTCCTTCGCCAGCTTCAAAGCTTTATCAGCGAGATCAAGCGCTTTTGTATAATCACTCGTGCCAATGTATTGCCGGCTTAGCGTATTCAATGCATTTACGGTCCCGGTATCTTTTTTATTCGCGCGGATCACCTGTTCGAGCGAATCGGTATTGGCTGCATTCATGTTGAAATGACACAACAGGATGAGTGTAATCGTATAAAAGTATTTATCAAAATCCCTCAAGATGATCAGTTGAACGCGCGGTCAAGGATTTCTTTTTGTTGTTTCTCATGCATTTTTTTGGATCCTGCTGCCGGGCTCGCACTTTCGGGCCGGGCGATGCATTTGAGCGGGACATCTTTGAATGTACGCAGCAGGTAACTCCACGCGCCCATGTTTTCGGGCTCTTCCTGGGCCCAGATGAAACTCTTCGCGCCTTTGTATTTCAGCAAGACCTCCTTCACCTGCTTTTTAGGAAAAGGGTAAAGCTGTTCGATGCGGATAAGTGCCGTTGAAACATCTTTCCGGTTCTCTTTTTCCGCTAAGAGATCGTAGTATAATTTCCCACTGCAGAAAACGATCTTGTTTATTTTTTTGATATCTGCTGAAGCATCATCATACACTTCGGTAAAGCTTGCTTTGGCAAGATCATCCAGTTTGGAAATGCAGCGGGGATGACGCAAGAGGCTTTTTGGAGTGAAGGCGATGAGCGGTTTGCGCCAGTCGGTATGCAGTTGCCTGCGGATGGCGTGGAAATGGTTGGCCGGTGTTGTGGAATTCACCACGTACATGTTGTTCTCGGCACAAAGTGTAAGGAAACGTTCCATGCGTGCGCTGGAATGCTCTGCGCCCTGGCCCTCGTAGCCATGCGGGAGAAAAAGACATATGCCGTTCATGCGTCTCCATTTATCTTCGGCCGCACTGATGTATTGATCGATCACCACCTGCGCGCAGTTGGAAAAATCACCGAACTGCGCTTCCCAGATCGTAAGTGCGTTGGGAGAGGCCATGGCGTAACCGTATTCAAAACCCAGCACTGCGTATTCCGACAAATGCGAGTTGTGGATCATAAAGCGCGTGCGGTCCTTCTCTAGTTTTTTCAAAGGCACGTATTCTTCTTCGCTGTCCTCGAGCTTGATCACCGCATGGCGATGTGAAAAAGTTCCGCGCTCCACATCCTGGCCCGTAAAACGCACCGCATGACCTTCATTTACCAAAGAGCCATACGCCATGAGTTCAGCCATTCCCCAGTCGAGTTTTCCTTCGCCCTCCAGCATGGCGGCACGGTCCTTGAAAAGTTTTTCTATTTTATTAAAGAATTTTTTGTCCTTCGGAATTTCGCTCAGCACTTTTCCTATTTCCAGTAAGGTTTTTTTATCTACCGAAGTGTCGGGGGAAACTTCAAAATCCTTATCCGTGGTGATGCGGATGCCCTTCCATACGCCCTCGAGGAAGGAAGTGACCTTTGTTTTGCGGATCTGCTTGCTTTCGTTGAGACGGTCGTTGAGCAGGTCTTTGAATTCAGTTTCTATTTTTTTTGCTTCATCGGCTGTCACCGTTCCCTCTTCCAGCAATTTTTTCATGTAGATCTCGCGGGGATTGGGATGCGAGGCGATGGCTTTGTAGAGCAAGGGCTGGGTATAGCGGGGCTCATCGCCCTCGTTGTGCCCGTATTTGCGGTAACACAAAATATCGATGAACACATCGCTGTGGAATTCCTGCCGGTATTCCATCGCCATTTGAATGGTGTTCACCACCGCTTCCACATCATCACCGTTCACATGAAACACGGGAGAGAGCACAACTTTTGCAACATCCGTGCAGTAAGTGGAGGAACGTGCATCAAGATAATTGGTAGTGAAGCCCACCTGGTTATTGATCACAAGATGAATGGTGCCGCCCGTTTTGTAGGCTTCCAGTTGCGACATCTGTATCACTTCGTAAACGATGCCCTGTCCTGCAACGGCCGCATCGCCATGGATGATGATGGGACATAATTTTCCATTATCACCGGTGTAGCTGCGATCGATCTTTGCGCGGGAAATCCCCTCGGCCACCGCGCCCACGGTTTCGAGGTGGGAAGGATTGGGTGTTAAACTCAGGTGTACTTTTTTCCCGTCACCGGTGACGATGTTGGAAGAATAACCCTGGTGGTATTTCACATCTCCATCGAAAAGCGATTCCTCGAATTCCTTTCCTTCAAACTCGGTGAAAATGTCCTCGTAGGTTTTGCCCATGATGTTGGCGAGCACATTGAGCCTGCCGCGATGAGCCATACCGATCACGAATTCTTCAATGCCGAGGTTGGCGCCTTTTTCCACCACCATATCGATGGCGGGCACCAATGCTTCGGCTCCCTCAAGAGAAAAGCGTTTCTCACCCGGGAACTTTGTTTGCAAAAAATTCTCGAACACCACGGCCTTTGTGAGCTTATTGAGCAGCTTCTTTTTCTCTTCTGCAGAAAAATGCGGCTGGTTGCGGCTGCGTTCCATGCGTTCTTTGAGCCATGCTTTCTTTTTATGGCTGCGTATGTACATGAATTCTGCACCTGTGCTCTGGCAATAGGTTTGTTTTAGAAATGCAATGATGTCTTTCAATTTTGCATCACCCAGGCCGATCTCGCTCCCTGCATGGAATACCGTTTCCATATCGTTTTGCGAGAGGCCTATGAGTTCAATTTCATCAAGCGTTGGATGGTATTTCCTGCGTTCGCGAACGGGATTTGTTTTGGTGAAGAGGTGACCGGTGGAGCGGTACAGGTTGATGAGATTGATCACCGCGAATTCCTTGTTCACATTCTCCGGCACACCGGCCGTTTGCGCATCTTCAAAATTCTTTCGTGCGAATTCAAAGCCTTCGAAAAAGCGTTGCCATTCCTGGTCAATGGAGTTATTGTTCTGGAGCCAGGAGTTGTAAAGATCTTCAACGGCACTCACATCGCCATTTCCGAGGTAGGAGGTTTTTTCCATGAGAGCGAATTAAGCCTCTCAAAGATACATTTTTTGACAGGAAGATTTCCTGTCTTTACGGACCCGGTAAATTAAAAAGGAATTACAGCCCCTCGTACTTCTCCTTTAAAAACTCCTCGTAATTGCCGAAGTTGGCCATTACCTGCAGCTCGCGGTAACGCTGGTGGAAGGAATTATCGTCAACCTGTTTGTTGAGCTCGAGGATGCGGAATTTATCAAAGTTGGCAAGCGCCTGCTTTTCTTCAGCCGTAAGGGCCTTGCCACTGAATTCTTTCTCGCGTATATCGTTAAT
>DATDFI010000456.1:0-5184 GCA_036522695.1 Bacteroidia bacterium
CGTTATTCTTTTTGATCTCAGAGATCGTACGGCCCAGGACATCGTGCAATCGAATGGTTATGTTTTCCTGGGAAGTGAAATTCATTCCCACAAATAACTGTCCCGAGCTGGGATTGGGATAAACCGCGATCAGGGAATTCATATCCATATCATTCACCCCGTTTGAATTCAGGATGTTGATGTTGTCGATATACATCTGGTCACCGTAACCGGAGATATTCCTGAACTTGATCATGGCATTAGCAGCACTCTGGTAGCTCGAAAGTGAAATGAGTTTAAAGCCCCATTGTGACGAAGTGGGAATGAATTCGCTGTTTGCATTGGGAACCGGTGTGGCGGTAATGAATTGCGCACCGCCCTGTTTGAACAAGGTTGTCCAGGTAGTCCCGCAATCGGTAGAAATATAGATGCCAAGCGAATCCGTATAGGTCCCCGTGTTATCCGTGTAATAAGTGTAGGCCCATTCAAAGGTCATCACAGGGTTCGACACACTGGAAAGATCGAGAGGCTTGATGATCATATCATCCGCCTGGCCAACTCCGCTTGAATAATTATAGTTGTCCATATAGGCACTTGCCATGCCTGATTTGAAGGCCTGCGTGGTACGCGCCCAGGTCGTTGCATTGTCAGGATTCACCAATGTCCAACCGGCAGGAACAAATGTAGGTGATTCAAATCCCTCGAAATAGGGAAGAGGAGATCCGCTGGTGAATACCGTAAAGTTGGAAGTGGTAGCATCATTGGAAGGTTGCGAATCGGTATTGCCATTCGGCAAACTTGTAAAGGCAGTAAAAGTGTGCGCTCCTGTAGTGGTCGTCATTGAACTCAACGTAACATTCGTTGTGGCAAGTGAGGCAAGGTTCCCGGTCCAGTTGAATGTTGTGGGAGTGTTTGCATCTACCTGGTAACTGATGGTGCAGGAGGTAAGTGAGTTTGCACCCCAATTCTTCAACACAACTACAGGGGTGAAAGTGGTATTGCAAAGATTCCCGTTCGGGGTAGTGATGGTAATAATGGCGGCATCGTCATTGGTCAAAACAACAGGCTGGCAGCCGTTGGAAGTGGCAAGCGCGTTGTAAGGTGTAGTGGTGAGCACCGCATTCATACGGGTGGATTGATTTTGCGTGAACAGGTTCAGGCAGGCATCATCGGAGTAATCCATGTAATTCTCGAACATGATACCATTCCCTGTTGGTGTGCAGGCATCGGTGTGCGGAAAAGTATAACAACCGAATGTTGACCCGGCCTGGTTAGGTGTGTCGGCACAATAATCGGTTCCTGTACACGCATTACCGTCATCGCCCCAGATGTGGTAGAGGTTAAAACAGTGCGAGAACTCGTGTGTGCAGGTACGGCCAAGATCATAAGGAGCCTGCACATTTCCCGTATTCCCGAATGCATTGTACTGGATCACCACACCATAGGTATTGGAAGGGCTTCCCGTGGGAAATTCCCCGTAGCCAAGCAAACCGCTGTTGCCGAAATCGCATACCCATATATTAAGGTAGCGGGTGGGGTCCCAGATATCGAGCCCGCCCTGCGCATAAAACTTCACCGCATCGTTTGCCGAAAAAGAAGAAACGGAAGTTTGCCTGCGTTCGATCCCTGTGGTGGGGTTGCCGCTGGGGTCGCGTTGTGCAAGGCAAAATTGAATGCCGGTATTTGCGGCAACAGCAGCAAAAGGTGCCGGAGTATTCACCGCATCGGCATTCGTGCGGCCGAAATCTTCATTGAGCACCTGTATCTGCGATTGCACCTGCGCGTTGCTGATGTTAGAAGGATTTGAAAAATATACCACGTGAACCACCACCGGGATGGTAAGCACCGTTTGAGGCGTAGGATTCACTTTTCCCGAAGCGGTGATCTGCTGGACCTGCTGTTCGAATTGAGCGCGCTTATTGTCCCATTGAGGATCGCGTTGAACGAGCATAGCATGGTAATCAGCATTCATCTTTTGCATCTGCTCTTCGGTCATGGTATGCGTGTTAAAGCGCATGGAAGAGAAGTGACTTACATCGATGCCGGTCATTTTGCTTTGTGCATTCGAAGAGAGTTGCGCACAAAGCAGTACGGCCCCGAACAGTGGAGTAAATGTAAATTTCATGACGAGGGGTTTAGGTTTATTTGCCTTTGTTTTAAAAACTAAAGATAAACTTTTTCATGAATTGGGACATTGCTGCCGGGATCACGGTAAGGTCAAATAATATTACATTTGAATTCCCGTTAGTTTTCCAATGGCACAATCCTTGAGCGTGAAGAGGAAATTTCTTTTTATGTGCTCCCCTGCATGGTGGGTTTGCTCCCTGGTACTTATTACCTCTTTTATTACGTTCAATGCTGTGGGGCAGGATGTGAAAAAAATGTGGACGGCAGGGATCAATGCAGGGATGATCGGGTTTTCCCCTTCACCCATGAGCATCGACAGTGGCAGCGCCTATTTCACCAGGACCAGGAACCCGGCTTTCGGGTTAAGCCAGGTTGAAGATGTGAAAGGACGAAAATCGGTTGCACTGGCGGCCAATACATCCTGGGGACTTAACGCGGGCCTGCTTTTCCGTGACGGTAAAGGAAAGAATTATACCGGTCTGCAGGTGGAAATGCAGGCGAATAAAGCCTGTTATTCTTTTAATGTTCCATTTACCTGGGCCACCGCATCCGATTCATTCGGCAGTTGGGTGATGACGGATAAATATTATAAGTATTCCATCGCACTGCAACAATGTTTTTACATGTCGGATTATTCCTGGCTGGGAGGTGCGAAATATTGCTATTTGCGCGGATCTTTCGGGCAAACGTTCTATCACCGCAATTTCACCGATCCTATTGTTTTGGGGCATTCGGAGGACTGGACGTTGAACGGAACAGGAATGATCACCAAAACGATCCAATTCAGTAAAACAAGTTATATGATAACGGCCGAGATCGGGTTGAAGAGTTTCAATGAGGACCAGAGTAAGGCGGTGGACCTTGGTTTTGTTTACTATGCGCCTTTTAATAATACCTATACTGAATCGTATGAATTCTTTCAGCAGGGTACATCCGTAGGAAAGAGTCGTATCATTTTCCAGGGAGGAACATTCATGTTCAACCTGCGTTATACGTTTAACGGGGAAATAAAAGACCGGCCCAAACGCCCTGTCGACAGTACAAAGATCAACCATCGTAAGGACGAGATCGTGAAGAATGAAGAAAAGCGGAAGGTGAAGATCCTTGGCCGCGACCTGGATATTCAGCAAAAAGTAAATGTAGCCGGTGATTCGGTTGTGGTGGAAGTATGGGACAAGGGCATTATTGACGGGGACCGCATCGCGCTTTACCTGAATGGAGAACTTATTGCCGATAATATCACGCTTACCAAGGACAAGCAGAAAGTTGTTCTGCATCTTTTGCCGGGTAAGAATTACCTGGTGATGCATGCGCTTAACCTCGGCAGCATTCCTCCCAATACGGCTGCTATCGACATAAACGGGGGTGAGGTGAAAACAACGGCCGACATCAGCTCCGATGTTTCGAAGAGCGGTGCGATAGAGATAACCTATACTCCTAAATAGGGGTTACAAATCAGTAGTTAGTATCAGTGCTTTTTCAAAAATAATTCCAACCATGTTTTCTCAGCCAGTTTTTTAGCAAGAGCATCTCCTTCTTTGGTGAAAGGCCAAACGTACAGGGCCTTGACGGGATGGTCCTTTTTTATTTTTTGAATGGCTTTTAGTGAAAGGTCCATAGCAAGACCTTTGCCGCGGTACTCAGGCAATACAGTTGCCGAGCAGAGGTAGATCGCCTTGTATTCTTCACCGGGAGAGGTTTCTTCAAGGATCTTTTGTTCGCTGATCTTCCCGCTGATAAAATCATTCATCGTTTTTCCGGAGGTTGGGATCATGAGTATCCATGCGGCAGGACCGTTCTCATCGGCAAATTCACTTAGCGTTGCCGGATGCATCCTTTGCAGTTTCTGAATGGCCTTTTCATTCACCTGCAGCTGCTCGGGGTCCCTGCGGGTGGCAAATACTTCATCGATCAGCGCAAGCATGCGCTGGAAGTTAGGTTTCATAAGGAAGGGAGATTATTTGCCCGCTGCGCTGGAGTCGGCACTCTTTTTCACCGGCTGCATTTCCATGCCGCACTCGGGGCATTTGCCGGGAGTGGTGCTGGTTTTATCCGGGTGCATGGGGCATGCGTACTGTGTGCAGGTATTGGGGTCGTCCTTGGTCTTATTCTCGGTGGGTTTGCCACCACAGGATGAGAAGGTGATGAAGAGGAGAAGGAGTGCGGGGAGGGTAAGGCGTTTCATTGGTTTTTGTTTTGAGTAAAGATAGGGGATGGGTACGGGAAGTGCAAGGGCCTCACTTCCCGATACAAAACTTCCCGAAAATATTTGCTAAGAGATCATCAGTAGTCACCTGCCCTGTAATAAGTCCGAGATGATGCAAGGCATTGCGAATGTCCACCGCCAGCAGCTCACCCGAAATATTTTTGCTTAATCCTTCGTAAACTTTTTCCAAAGCCACATTGGTATTCTGCAAAGCCTGAAGGTGACGAACGTTTGTTACAATGGTTTCGGTAATATTCACCGTTCGGGAATCGAAAAGGTGCACGAGTTTTTGTTTTAAGTCATCAATGCCGTGACGCTCCTTGGCGGAGATGAAGAGTATGTTTTCGAAATCAGAAAATTCTTTTTGGGTGTAGGCAAGATCTTCCTTGTCGATCTTATTCCCTACAATGAGCAGCTGCGATTCTCCAATGTCCTTTTTCAGTTCGTCAATGATGAGGTGAAGTTCTGCACGACTCAATTCATGCACATCAAAAAGATAAATGATGATGGAGCTTTGTTTGATCTTCTCAAAGGTTTTGGAAACGCCAATGGCTTCGATGGCATCCTGTGTTTCGCGTATGCCGGCCGTATCCGTAAAACGGAACAGGATCCCATCGATGTTCATTTCATCCTCTATAGCATCACGGGTGGTGCCGGGAATTTCGGAAACGATGGCTTTTTCTTCTTCAAGAAGCACATTCAGTAAGGTTGATTTACCGGCATTGGGTTTTCCAACAATAGCAACGGGAATTCCATTCTTGATCACGTTACCCACTTCAAAGGAGTCGATGAGTCGCTGCACGACTTTCTGAATAGAAATAATGAGTTGCCGCAGGTCATCCCTATCTGCAAACTCTACATCTTCCTCTGAA
>DATDFI010000457.1:0-17462 GCA_036522695.1 Bacteroidia bacterium
AAGAAATGATGACCAGGGTATTCTCATTTACATAAGCCGGGATGAAATATCCTTTTGATAGATTGACCGGAACATTTGCTTCGTTGATCATTAACTGGCTCACAATGCTGCCTACGATACCGGAACCGCCCAGCCCGCATATCAATACATTATTGATCGCGTTTGATGAAGGGGTGAGCTGCGCACGTTTACCGATGCGAATGGCTTCGGTGAGTTGATTCGAAAATGCTGCGACTAATTTTTTCATGAGGATTTTAAAAGGAACGTAAAGGTACAAAAAGGGTTACGAATAACGAATGCAACGAATGCCGATCAATGTTGTGATGCCAATATAAAAAATGCCTGCACTTTTAACGGATGAGACCTGGTTTAATGCGAACGGGACCGGTGCCCGAATATTTTTTGGGCTTCGTGTTTTTAGCAAACGTTAGCATGGGATGATGCTGCTGCGTTTTTTTCAAGGGCAGGTGCTCCAGGGTGATTGACCGTTGGGCTTAGCCCTGACGGCCGACACATTACCATGTAATGTGCATTGCCGGCAGGAACAGCAGCCAGATTAACGGCTACAGGTCCGCTTCTCCGAAGGAATGCTTCGGATAAAAAATCCCCCGGTTGTGAAAATAAAAGCCCCTGCGCGGCATCTCTAAAAAGAGAAATCGCCTGCTCGTGTCATCCATCAAACTATCTTATCTTTGTCACCCATTCTTAACCAGTAAAATTCATTATTCGTACCATGGAACAAGAACTTTCAGAACCGGAAATTTTGCGCAGGCAAAAGCTGGAGGAGTTTCGCAAGCTGGGCATAGATCCGTATCCTGCCGAGGAATTTAAAGTGAATGCCAATGCAAAGGAGATAAAGGAATTTTTTCCGCACGATCCCACCAAGTACCAGGATGTGCGACTTGCCGGCCGCATCATGAGCGTACGCGATATGGGCAAGGCCTGCTTTGTGAATTTGCAGGATTCCACCGGCCGCATACAGGTGTATGTGAGGCGCGATGATATTTGCGAAGGGGAAGATAAAAGCCTGTATGATGTTGTTTTCAAAAAATTGATCGACATAGGCGATTTTATCGCAATAAGTGGTTTTGTTTTTTTGACCAAGGTGGGCGAGATCTCCATTCACGTGAAAACGTTAAAGGTGCTTTGTAAATCACTCAAGCCGCTTCCTATTGTGAAAACGGATGCGAGCGGCCAGCAACACGATGAAGTAACCGATGCGGAATTCCGTTACCGCCAGCGTTATGCCGACCTGGTGATCAATCCGCAGGTGAAGGACACTTTTGTGAAACGCACACTGATGATCAAAACCATCCGTGATTTTTTGAATGAGCAGGGTGCGCTGGAAGTAGATACACCCGTGTTGCAGAATATTCCAGGTGGCGCGGCTGCACGTCCTTTTATTACGCACCACAACGCCCTGGATGTTCCGTTCTATTTGCGCATTGCGAACGAACTTTATTTAAAGCGGTTGATCGTGGGCGGTTTTGATTGGGTGTATGAGTTCAGCCGTAATTTCCGCAACGAGGGAATGGACCGCACGCATAATCCCGAGTTCACCGTGCTGGAATGGTACACCGCGTATAAAGATTATTTCTGGATGATGGAGGTGACGGAGAAACTGATGGAGCGTATTGCGCTCGCCTTGCACGGGACTACGGAAGTGAAAGTGGGAGACCGGGTGATCGATTTTAAAGCTCCGTTCAGGCGTGTTCCCATTTTTGACGCGATCAATGAGGCGCTTGCGAAAAAAAATATTGCACCTATAAGTATTGAGACCAGCGAGGAAGAGTTACGTGCCTTGTGTTTGAAGTTGTATAAGGAGGTGGATCCCAACATAGGCAAAGGAAAACTCATCGATACGCTTTTCGGCAACGAGGCGGAGGGCGGTTTCATCCAGCCCACTTTCATCATCGATTATCCCGTGGAGATGAGCCCGCTTACAAAGAAACACCGCAGCAAGCCGGGACTGGTAGAACGGTTCGAGCTGATGGTGAACGGGAAAGAACTGGCCAATGCGTACAGTGAGTTGAATGATCCGCTCGATCAGCGTAAGCGTTTCGAAGAGCAGGTGCAATTGCTGGAGCGTGGTGATGAAGAGGCCATGCACATCGATCATGATTTTTTACGTGCGCTTGAATACGGAATGCCGCCCACATCAGGCATCGGTATCGGCATCGATCGACTGGCGATGACCATGACGGATTCGGCAAGCATACAGGATGTTTTGTTTTTCCCGCAAATGCGACCGGAGGGAGTATTCTTGAGCACCTTGGAACCTGGTACAGATGGTGAAAAAATGCAACCGGAACAAGTGGTCGAAACAAAGAAGGAAGAAACTCCTGCTGCAGGAAATAAGAGTGATGATCCCAAAGAAGTGCAGCAGATACTGGCAGTGCTGGCGAAGGACGGAGCAGGAAAAACTTCAGTAGAGATCATGGAGGCGATAGGCGACAGCAGCCTTTCGAAAACAAAACTCGGCAAGCTGCTCGACCAGCTCACCGAGAGCAAGCGCATCACGCGCGAGGGTAAAATATTCTCGTTAGCGCGCTGATCTTTTTCCGGTCAGCGCACTTTTACTTCCTTTTCTCCCATCCTTCTTTACGAAATGTTTTATTTTCCACCGGCCGAAAGGGCCTTTTTCATGGATTCGACCTGGTCCTCGAGAAATACCACTCTTTTCTGCAGGTCTTTGTTGTCGTCAACAAGATTTTGCCTGTCATATTCCGAGTGTTTCAGTTTCTCACTCAACTCGCGGTTGCGTTTGGTCAGGTCGTCCACTTTTTCAGAAAACCTGGAATTCCTTTCTTTCAACTTCTCCAGTTCCTTCTCCAACTGCTCTGTCAGCGCTTTCAGCTCGTTGAAGGTAAGTGGGGCTTTTTGATAAGCCGTTTTCGATAACTTAAGGATAGATTCTCTCTTTACCGGCATTGGGGATCGTTTTTCACAAATATAGATACCAAACAATAGAATGCAAATAAAAATTAAAGCAAATTTGCCTGCTCTTGAGAGTGAAGAAAACCTGGATTCGATGAGTGTGTGCAATTCGTATATTAGCACGCATATGCAAACGATAGGAGTGATAGGAGGAGGAAGCTGGGCCACAGCCATCATAAAAATGCTCAGCAACCACCGCGATGATATCCAATGGTGGATCCGCAATCCTTCCACCATCGATTACATCCGCAAGTTCAATCACAACCCCAATTATTTAAGTTCGGTGGAAGTGGAGAATGAAAAACTCCGCCTCACGAACGATATCAAAAGCATCATCGCTTCATCGGATATCCTCATTATGGCCGTGCCCTCTGCGTTTTTGAAACTTACGCTCACGGGTCTTACCGCTGAACATTTCAAAAACAAAGTGATCATTTCGGCTATTAAGGGAATTGTTCCCGAGCACAACCTGATCGTGGGAGAATATTTCAATAAGGAATTCAATGTGCCGATAGAGAACATCGGGGTGATCACCGGTCCCTGCCATGCCGAGGAAGTGGCCATGGAAAAGCTTTCGTACCTCACCATTGCATCACAGAACACCGGTAATGCTTCTTACGTTGCTTCGCAGCTTGCCTGCCGTTACATCAAGACCATTGTGACTGATGATATTTACGGCACCGAATATTCTGCTGTGCTCAAGAATGTTTTTGCAGTGGCGAGCGGTATTTGTCATGGCCTGGGTTACGGTGACAATTTCCAGGCGGTACTTATCTCCAATGCCATTCGCGAGATCAGCCGCTTTGTGGATGCGGTGCACCCGATCGATCGTGATATTAAAGATTCGGCTTACCTGGGCGACCTTCTTGTAACCGCCTACTCGCAGTTCAGCCGCAACCGTACCTTCGGCACTATGATCGGCAAAGGATATTCCGTAAAGTATGCGCAGTTCGAGATGAACATGATCGCTGAAGGTTACTACGGCACCAAATGTATTTACGAGATCAACAAGACCTGCAAAGTGGACATGCCTATTACAGAAGCGGTGTACAGGATCTTATATGAACGCATTTCACCTGCGATAGAAATTAAATTGTTGTGCGAGAAGCTTTCTTGAGTGCGTTCCCTCGTTCGGGTCATTCCATAATTCTTTCTTTTTCTCTCAAGGTCGTCAAGATGTTGTGTATAACGGGGCTGGTTTGCTTTTGCCCGGTGCGTTGCGCTATACACGTCCGCCCTTAAATGTGCTTAAGGAGTGGGGAGGAAAATACGAATTGAATATAGATGCGGGCAGGAATGCAGGTGAATTTTCCAGGTGACCGGTCTGCCTGGGTTTTTCTTTTCAAGGTTTTGCATTATCTTTATTACTCATTCCCGCTGCCATTTTACCATCCCCGGTAAAAATGTGGATCATGAAAATTATTTTTTACGTTTCATTATTGCTTCCGGGAGTTCATTCGTTCGCGCAGTCTTCACACCAACAACAAGCCCAGGGAGCAAAGCCCGGCTTGTGGATCAACGGCATCAATTGTAAAATAGGCCATTTCACGCAAAGCTGCACGCCAAAAACCTGCGACAGCATCACGCTTTTTCCCGGTGATACCATTCGCTTCTGTACGGATGCCGATGTTGACCTTGCCTCGGATACGGTTTATTACATGCAATGGAATTTTTCCGGCAGCAATAATTATCCTTCCCCGGTCATGAATTATGCGCCCGTTCCAACTCCCGTTTGTTACGATGCGGTCTATACCAATCCCGGTCATTATACCATTGATGTATTTTACAATGGCTGGCTCACAGCTTATCCCGATCGTGATTGTTATTCATTCGGGCCTTCGCACTGGATCGTTGAAGTAACGGTGATGCCTGGCGCCAACAGTGTGCAGGAGCAGGGCGGTGAAAATGCTTTTTCGATCACGATGGATCCTGCGAATAACGCACTGCTGGTGAAGACGGATGGTGCGGGAGTGATGGAATTTTATTCGGGGTTGGGAACAAAAGAATATTCGATGCAGGTAAATGAAGGAGCAAATTTTATTTCAACCGCGGGATTTGCAGATGGGATTTATTTTTGCCGGGTCACTTCGGGAGAAAAAACCCTGGTAAAGAAGATGGTGATAATGAAGTGAGATCTATCCGTGGTTATCCGTTCGATCCTCGTTACCGGTGTTCGGTTTCTCTTTGAAATGATCAAAAATAATTTTCGCTTTTGCTTTGCCCGCCACTTCGGCCAGTTCTGCTTCGCTCACTTCACGTATTCGTTTCACGCTTTTGAAATGCGAGAGTAATTTTTTTGCGGTGCCTGTGCTGATGCCTTTTATTTCGGTCAGCTCCGACCTGATCGTTCCCTTGCTCCTGCGCTTTCGGTGATGCGTGATCCCGAAGCGGTGTGCTTCATCGCGTATATGCTGGATCACGCGAAGTGTTTCCGATCTTTTATCGAGATAAAGCGGGAGAGGGTCACCGGGGTAATAGATCTCTTCTAATTTTTTTGCAATGCCAATGATGGTGATCCTTCCGCGCAGGTCCAGTTTTTCAAGGCTGTTGAGTGCCGAACTCAATTGGCCCTTGCCGCCATCGATCACGATGAGCTGTGGTAAAGGCTGCTTTTCCTCCAGCACCCGTTTATACCTGCGATAGATCACTTCTTCCATCGATGCAAAGTCGTCAGGGCCCTCTACGGTTTTTATATTGAAATGGCGATAATCTTTTTTGCTTGGCTTTCCGTCTTTGAAAACCGTCATTGCGGCTACGGGAAATGCTCCCTGTATATTGGAATTATCGAAACACTCGATGTGCCGGGGTTCTTCCTGCATGCGCAGGTCCTTCATCATGGTTTGCATGATGCGTTTGGTATGCCGCTCGGGATCGATGAGCATTTCCTGCTTCTCTTTGTCCTTGCGGTAATATTCAACATTACGCTCCGAAAGCTCCAGCAGCTTTTTTTTATCTCCGCGTTGCGGAACAAAAAATTCTACGCCCGGGACCTCCATTTCGGGTTGGAAGGGAACAATGATCTCCTTCGCTTCCGAATGAAAGCGCTGGCGGAGCTCGGTGAGCCCTATTTCGAAAAGTTCCTCTTTGCTTTCATCCAGCTTCTTTTTCAGCTCGATGGTATGGCCCTGCACAATGGAACCATTCATCACTTTCAAAAAATTCAGGTAACCCGACTTTTCATCTGTTTGAATGGAGCACACGTCAACATTATCGATAGAAGGGTTCACCACGGTTGATTTACCCTGGTAACGTTCCAGCAGGTCTAGTTTCTCTTTCACCATTTGCGCCTTTTCGAATTCGAGGTTCGCAGCATGATCGTTCATCATCTGCTTCATGCCGCGAATAACAGAAGAGATATTCCCTTTCACGATATCGCGGATCATGGAAATGGTAGTATTGTAATCTTCTTCAGTTTGCAAGCCTTCGCAGGGGCCTTTGCAATTTCCGAGGTGGTACTCCAGGCAAACCTTGAATTTTTTCTTTTCAATATTTTCCTCTGAAAGATTAAGATTGCAATTTCTCAAGGGGTAAAGTTTATTCGCAAGCTCCAGGTAAGCATTCATGGTCTTTACAGAAGCGTAAGGACCGAAATACTGTGAACCGTCCTTAATGATCTTGCGCGTGGAGAACACGCGCGGGAACCGTTCGTTCTTGATGCATATCCAGGGATACGTTTTGTCATCCTTGAGCATTACGTTGTAACGCGGCTGGTATTTTTTGATGAGATTATTTTCCAGCAGCAGTGCATCCAATTCGGTCTCCACTACAATGTATTTGATGTCGCATACCTTGCGCACCATCAGCTCGGTCTTCCCGTTATCATGTTCCTTTTGGAAATAGGACGAGACACGTTTCTTCAGGTTCTTTGCCTTGCCCACGTAAAGGATCACACCTTCCTTGTCGAAATACTGGTAAACCCCGGGCTTATCGGGGAGGGAACGGATCAACGCGGTGATATTTTCTTCGGCCTCCGGCATTTTTGAAAAAGAATACAAAGATAAGAATGAAATCCCCGTAAAAATTTTATCTAAGGATTGAGCAGTTTGGTCGAAAATAACAAGAGGCTTGCGGAGAAAAAATGGGAATTCCCCAATGGAAGTGCAGGGAGGTGTTGATAAGTAGGAGGAGGGTAAATTTTGCTTTTTGCATAAAAGTTATAATATTGTATACCATAAAATATATCAGCAATGAAAAAATTCGCCCTCCTTTCTGCTCTTCTCGTTTCGGGAGGCTTTGCTTTCGGGCAGAACCTTAATTCGATGGTACGCGAGTCGAATTTTTCACCTATTGTGCAGCAGGATTCCATTATTGTTGCCGAAACTCCCACGATCATCCTTAACAATTATCACAACGAGGAGATCCTGGTGGTGGTAGAGGATATCATGGGAAATGATATTTATTCCAAGATCGTATTCAAGAATCAATGCGCGGTGCTCAAGGCCGAAGACCCTTACAACAAGATCCCTTCAGGCGTTTACACCATTGTGGCAACTTCGCGCAACGAGATCTATAACCAGAAAATTGTAGTGGATTGATCTCTCCCCCCGCACTAAAAGGATCCCCGGCTATGTGTCGGGGATTTTTTTTGCATTCACCTCAAAAACTCGGGCAGCTTACCGTGCGGAAAGCTTTGCGGCACTTTTTACAGGCCAGTACCATTTGCACCGATATCTCGTGCGAGCCGGCCGATCTATTGCTCAATTTGGAAACGGTCACATCGTAACTGTAACCCAATTTAAACAGGCCCTGCTGGACCCCTATCAAAATGATGAAAGCATCGGAATTGCGGTACCAGAATCCGCCCGTAATAGGCCCGCGCGTGACATAAAGCCCGAGGTTGAGCTCCCGGAAATTCTGTTGCTGCTGGTACAGTATATTGGGTGAAATGGTCACATCTTCCCCGTGATCACTTTCACCCACCTTGATCACTGTTCCGGCATGGACCGTATATTTTCGGGGTAAAGGACTAGGTCCCGTTTGCAAATGCTCATCGGGTTGGGTAAGGTGGTGCGCAGCAAAACCGATATAAAGCTGTCGACTGTAAAGCAGGCCACCTGCCGACATATCAAAGTATCGCGCTACGCTGTTGCCGGGCACCTCGTTGGTTTGCATCACAAATCCTCTCCGGGGATCTATCATGTCACCGAAAGTGAGTTTGCTCCAATCCACGCGTTTCTCGGCATATGTAGCCTGGAAACCGGCCGAAATACTGAAATAGCGGTTAAGCGGATGTATGTAAGAATAGATCGCGCTTGCATTGTTGGTGATGATGGTATTCTCGCCTGCACGATCGTTCGTGAGCAGCAAGCCCACACCACCGAGGTGGCAAACATATTTATCGAACGAGGCGCTGGTGGTCACAAATTGCCCGGTGAGTGCAGGCCATTGATTTCGGTAATTGAAAATGGTGCGTATGCAATGTTCGGAGCCGGCAAAGGCGGGATTGAGATAAAGCGGGTTGGCGTAGAACTGCGAAAAGCTGGGGTCCTGTGCTTCTGTTTGCTGTGCGATGCTTGTGGACAATGCGAACGCCAGCATGATCCGGGTAAAGTTTTTCATAGGGATACTTTTTTTGTACTATTAGTAAAACACAAATGGGTTACTGTGTGTTTACCGTGGAGGACCCACGGATTGTTCCCGGGCAGAGAAGAAACAAGGAACCGGGCGCGTTCTGAAATAAAGACGGGTATAGTTCACCCGCGTTGCCTGTATGCAAAAAAAATCCCCTCGCGCGTGCGAAGGGACCGAAAATATTTTCAGATTTTTTTTAGTGCTCGTTCGCGTGCAGGCTGCTGTCGGTGGGTGCAGGATTATTCTTGTCCTGCGAATTCATACTGCCTGAATCAGCTCCTTTATTTTTCGTGCTGTTGAGGAAGTTCTTCAAAGCTTCGGTGTTCAACACGGGGTTGCCGGTGGGATCAGTAGTGAAGAAGGGCGAATTCAAATTGTTCTTCTCCGCTTTTTCTTTGATCGTATCCGATTCCTTGGTTGCGTAAATAAAGCCCTTGCGTTTGTCGATCATGTCGGGGAAATACAGCGGCATGCCGTTCTGGTCCTTCTTCCCCTCCGAAAGTTGTTTCTGCAATTCCTTCGGGTCAATGGAGGCATCTGGATTCGCATTTTTATTCGCACCGTCATTGGAAGAATAAGTGTTGCCACCGTTGAATGCATAAGGATTGTTCTTCGTATTGTCATCCGATCGAACATCCTGCGAATTATTATCCGCATTGCTCAGGTCGCTGCTGGTGAACACCGAATTATTATTGGTATTCGGGTTGTTGGTCACCACATCCTGTTCGTTGGTCGAAACCGCATCTTTATTTTCATTCGGCTGAACGGTATTGTTCACCGGGATAGTTTTAGTTACGGATGTATTTTGCTGAACAGGATCATCAGGCCTGTTATTTGAAGAATGGGAGACGCTGGCATAAACAAATGCAGAAACAACACCGGCCGCTGCAATGATGAGAATAGTATTGAGCGAGAACTTCCAGTTGAACGAGCTCACGCTGCGCGGCTGTGCATTAAGCTGCGATTCGAACTCCTGCCAATGGGCCTCGTTGTAAGGCACCTCGTAGTTCTTCATCGTTTCCTTGATGAACTCGTCAAGCCTGTTATTTGGGGAATTTGTCATTGAATGCTTTTCTTTATTTGTTTCCTGACCGGGCAGGTATCAGGCCTTTATCAGGTGTATCAAATTCTTCTTTAAGTTAAATTTCGCTTTTGCCAGGTTCGATTTGGAAGTACCCTCACTGATGTCGAGGATCTCCGAAATTTCTTTGTGTGAGTATTCTTCTATCACATACAGGTTGAACACCGCTCTGTATGCTGGCGAAAGGTTTTGTATCGCCTTCATCACTTCTTCCTGGTCTACACTGTTGATGATGTTGTCATCCGATTCATCCGCCACACTTGCGCCCTGGTCGCTGGCATAAACCGTATTCACGATCAGGTACTCATGTTTATTCCGTCTTATATGATCGATGGCTGTATTCACCATGATCCTGCGTACCCATCCTTCAAAAGAACCTTTGCTGCCAAAATTCCTGAGCTTATCAAACACTTTGATATAGCCCTCATGCAAAATATCCTTGGCCTCATCCCTGTCCTTTGCATACCTCATGCACACACCCATCATTTTGCTGTAAAATTTCTCGTACAGCATCTTCTGGCAAGCGCGGTCGCCTCTCAAACAGCCTTTTATCATGTCTGTTTCTTCCATCATCGCTCAATCATGTTCAGATTGACCCACCCGCTTCTACGGAAAAAGACGGGCAAATGTTTGTTCAGTTGCCTTGTTTGATAATGAAAACGTCCGAATCGTTTCATTTGGCAGATGTATGCTTAAAAAGCAACGCTAAGTTTTTTTCCTGCCGAAGAAGGTTAAAGGGGTTTGCCGGCTGGTGCAAAACAGAGCATGAAATTAGGATAATTCCGATGAATTGCAAGCTTTTCCATCGAAAAGGAGGGTGAAACGGGGGTTTTCCTTTAAAAATAGAGCTAATATGCTCTAACGTTCTTGCCTTCCATATAATTGATAAAGGCCTTATTGGCGACCTTATTCCCTCCCGGTGTGGGGTAATCGCCCGTAAAATACCAATCGCCAAGATTATTGGGACAGGCATGATGCAGGCCCTCTATGGATTGGTAAATGATATCAAATTCGGCTTTCAGATCATCCGGGCGGATCAATTGCGCGATCTTGGCCGAGATCTGCTCAGCTGTAAAAGGTTTATATAGTTCCTTCACCACGTTCACGATCTCTTCGTGCGGGAGGTCCTCCTGCGCTTTGGCCTTTCCGTAAGCCTCATCCATCAGTTCCTCGCGGTTGCTCTCGCGCAGCAGCTCCACCATGGCCTGGAAAGCCACAAAGTCACCGAGCTTGGCCATATCAATGCCGTAACAATCAGGGTAACGGATCTGCGGGGCCGAGGAAACGATCACGATCTTTTTCGGGCCCAGCCTGTCCAAAATGCGAAGTATACTTTGTTTCAATGTAGTTCCACGCACGATCGAATCATCGATCACCACAAGATTATCCTCTCCCCTTCGAACCACGCCATAAGTAGTATCATAAACATGCGCCACAAACTCATCGCGGTGCGAGTCAGCAGTGATGAACGTGCGCAGCTTGGCATCCTTTATCGCGATCTTCTCCACGCGGGGGCGCATGGAAAGTATTTCAGAGAGTTTAGGATCGGCCACCTTGCTTCCCATCTTCAGTATCTCCACCTTCTTTACATTGTTCAGGTGATGATGCATGCCTTCTATCATCCCGCCAAAGGCCACTTCGGCAGTATTGGGAATAAAAGAGAAAACCGTATTCTTCAGGTCGTAATCAACGGCCTTTAAAATAGCGGGACACAAAAACCTTCCCAGTTCTTTGCGCTCCTGGTAGATCTCGCGGTCGTTGCCGCGAGAAAAATAAATGCGCTCGAACGAGCAGGATTTTCGCTCGCGTGGCGTGCGCACCTGCTCTTCCCAGTATTTGCCATTGCGTTTTACAATAAGCGCATGGCCGGGTTTTATTTCGCTGATCTCCTCGTAGGGAACATTGAATACAGTTTGTATCGCAGGCCGCTCCGATGCCACGATCACAATTTCATCATCGGCATAATAATAAGCCGGGCGAATGCCGTTGGGATCGCGCAGCACAAAAGCATCACCATGACCGAACAACCCGGCCATGGCATAACCGCCATCCCAGCGCTTGCTCGCCAAGGTTAAAATGCGCTGTACATCCAAGTGTTCAGCGATCAGCGGAGAAATTTCTTCGTTGCTGAATCCCTGTTTTTTGAATTCCTTGAATAGCCTTTCGTTCTCCTCATCCAGAAAGTGGCCGATCTTTTCCATCACGGTTACGGTGTCGGCTTTTTCCTTGGGATGCTGGCCTAATTCAACCAGGTGCCCGAACAACTCATCCACGTTGGTAAGATTGAAATTGCCGGCCACCACCAGGTTGCGCGTGCGCCAGTTGTTCTGTCTTAAAAAAGGATGACAGCTTTCAATGCTGTTCTTGCCGTAAGTCCCGTAGCGCAAGTGACCTAAAAAAAGCTCACCGGTAAAACCCATGTTGCGCTGCAGCCATTCAGGATCTTTTACTTTATCCGGGCGCTTGGCAGCAAGGTCTTCGTATTTGCTGTGGATCTTCGCAAAAATTTCCTGCACCGCTCCAGAGCCCATCGCGCGGTAGCGGCTTATATAGCGGTTGCCAGGTTTTACATTGAATTTGATGTTGGCCACTCCTGCACCGTCCTGCCCGCGATTGATCTGCTTTTGCATCAGGAGGTACAATTTTTTTACCCCGTATAGCGCAGTGCCGTATTTTTCCTGGTAGTAACTCAGCGGCTTCAGCAAACGTATCATTGCTATGCCGCATTCGTGTTTTATCGCATCACTCATGAGTACACGAATTTACGGATTTCCGAGCGAAAAACGGGGTAAGATTTTTCAAATTAGACGAACAGGGCTGTGGAGGAGGTGAATTTTAAGAAATTTTGGAAAGAAGGGCTTTCTCCTTGTGGTTTACGCCATCCCCTCTTTTTTCACTTCAAGTTCGGCATGTTGATTGGCAGTGTACCGGGATTTCCACCCGACAGAAAGTTAATGGGTCTTAGAGTTCGTTTCAACCGGGTCTGTTTTTGGTGGCCGGCACTTTGTAGTTACCGGTACTTGTGCCATGCAAGCGTCATTGCTTAACGACCCTTCGGACCGAATACTTTACACCGTTCTGCACTTTCAGGATGTAGATCCCCGGAGGGAAACTGGAAAGATCGAAACTTGAATTTCCGTTTATGCGCGAATAAATGATCTCGTTGCCCAAAATGTCATAAATGAAAACTTCGCCTTCGGCATGAGGGAGTGTGATCACCCCATTTGTGGGATTGGGGATGACGGTCACTTCATTATTTTTTTCTTCCATGATGCCGGTCGCACAGTTATTATCACTCAATACCACGAACACTTCATTCCCCTGGCCGCCCGCGCTTAAGTTATTCGTCCCGAATGTTGCTCCCGTTTCAAAGTAACCCGTGATCCTCGCGTGGCACTGGTCGTCTAACGTAACGCCATAACCCTGGTTCATGGAAGCGCCTCCTGTATTCATCGCCCACCGGCAGTTTCCGGCTGAGTCGTATTGCGCAATGAAAAGATCGCTCGTATTCACATCGGACAAATTAAAATTCCCGAAAGTTGAATTGGAAGAAATAAAGCCGGTCATTACCGAGTTGCCGTAGGAATCCGTTCCAAGTCCGTAAGCCGCATTTGTACCGCTTGCCGTTCTCATCCACCCGTTATTTCCACTCGCATAAATTTTTGTGATGAAGGCCTGCCCTCCCGGGTTGTTCATGAACCCTGCGAGGTAAATATTGTTTTGAGCATCCAGTTGTATCGCGCGTCCGTCATCATCGCCCGCACCGCCCAGGCGCGAAGCCCACAGTACGCTTCCCACAGGACTGATCTTTGCAACAAAAATATCGGTCCCCCCGCTGTTCAATAAAGTATACGTGCCTACGTACAATGTGTTGGTGTACGTCCCGGTTATGTAACTATTACCTGCATTATCCGTTCTTATCCCGTGAATGGTGCGCTGGCCCGAAACCGTAAAGGTCCATTGCAAGGCGCCATTGGTATTGTACTTGGTGATCATAAAAATATTATCGGTCACGTAACAATTTCCTGATCCATCTATCCCTATCCCGTAACCGAATTCGCTCCCGGTATTACCAAAACGTTTTGCCCACAATTCATTCCCGTTCATATCATACTTCACCACAAACACGTCTTCCATTCCCGAGCTGATGAGCGTGAACGCTCCGAAGGCGGCAGTGTCCTGGAAATACCCGGTCACGTAACTGTTGCCGGCCGCATCAGTGGCAATGGCATAAGCCCCGTCATTTTTATTTGGCGTTCCTCCTTTTTTTGCCCACACCACGTTTCCCGATGCATCGTATTTCGCTACAAAAGCATTGCTGAATGAGCCATTGTTCCCGGAAAGGGTAAATGAGCCGAAAGTAGCGGTGGCCGAATAACTTCCGGCTACGTAGGTGTTCCCGTTGGCATCGTGACTGATGCCGTAACCCGCATCGTTACCACTGCCTCCGCCTTGGGAAGCCCAGGGAAAGGATTGGGAAAATAAGGGTGCCGAAATAAGCAAAAGAAAGAAACGGGTTAGATGTGTTTTCATTTGTTTTTTGATTTTCATTTTTAAAAATAGATCTTCTTTTTCGATGGCTAATGAGCCACTTTTATCCCCACCACCAGCACATCATCCGTTTGCGAAAAATTCCCTTTCCACTCCCGGTGCAGCTCCAGGAGTTTTTGCCTTTGTGCATCCAGCGGCAGATGTGCAATGCCCTGCAGAAAAAGTTTGAAATTGCCGCTCAGGTATTTTTTTCGATACGGACCACCCACCTGGTCGGCATAACCATCGCTGAAGAGGTAGATCATGTCACCGCTTTGTAATTCAAATTTTTGGTCGGTAAAATTTTGTGTTGCGGAGCCGATGGACACGCGATCGGCTTTCAATTCCATTAAAAAATGATCCCCCGTTCCCTCTCTTCTCAAAATATAAACCGGGTTTCGTGCACCGGCAAAATGAAGGATATTATTTTCGCGATCGATGCTGATCACCTGCATGTCCATCCCGAATTTTTCGGAATGATCGTCATCGTGGGCCGAAATGGAATTCTTCACGGCAAGGTTCAGTTCATCGAGTAATTGTGCCGGGGAAAAAACATTCTTTTCCTGTTTTATTTTTTCAAACAAGCCATAGGCGTGCAGGCTCATCAGCGCGCCCGGCACTCCATGCCCCGTACAGTCGATCACAGCCAGGAATGTTCTTTTCCCGCTTTCCGCGATGTAGTAAAAATCCCCGCTCACAATATCCTTCGGGAGGTGAAGGATGAAGTATTCGCCCAGCGCGTTCCGTAGTTTTTCATCGCGAGGCAATATTTTTTCCTGTATGTTTTTCGCCACATTAAGACTGCCGGTAATGTAATCGTTCTTTTGTTCGATCTTGATCTTTTGTTCCAGTATCCCCGCGTTCACCTGCGAGAGGAGTATGTTCGCTTTGCGTTTCTGCAAAAAATTGGAGGTCACGAAAAGCCCGGTTGCCAGCAATAATATTCCCATCCCGCTGAAGGAAAAGATCATGATGCGCTGGCGCGATTCGTTTTCATTCTCCTTGCCCATGCGCAGTTCGTTAATGTCATGGTCCTTTTTCAGCAGCTCGATCTCCGATTGCTTTTTTTCGGTCTCATAACGTGCCTGCATCTCCGCAATGCTTTTGTTGTTGCTTTCGTTCATCAACGAATCTTTAAGTCCTACGTAACGGTCGTAATATTCCAGCGCGCGGGCATGATCACCGCTTCGTTTCCAGGCTTCCGACATGGACTCGTACCCGTGCATGAGTTTATCGCGTGCGCCAATGCTGCGCGCGAGATCGATCGAACGTTGAATGAATGTTTTTCCCTTTTCGTAATCTTTCTTCTCCAGCCATATCTCACCGATGTTCACGCAATTCACCACTACGTTCAGCTTGTTGCCGAGTTGTTCCGACATGGCTAACCCTTTCATCATGTAATCCAACGCTTCGTCCAGCTTGCCCTGGTCCCAACGCAAAATCCCCATATTGGAATAAACACCGGAAAGTCCCGAGCTGTCGTGCAGGGCCGTGCGCTCTTCAATACTCTTTTCGTAATACCATGCAGCCGAGTCAAGGTTTTTCAACACGTTGTAGGAGATGCCGAGGTTGCCATGGCAGGTTGCGATCGCCAGCGTGAGCGAATATTTTTCGGAAATGCGCAGGGCCTTGAAAAACCAGGAAAGCGCTTCAGGATATTTTTCCTGGTTGAAATATATGTTGCCGATGTTGATGTTTGCAGTGGCTACACCGTTCATATCCTTCAATTCTTCTTTCAGTTGGAGCGCACGCAGCAGCATTTCAATGGCAACAGGATAATTCCCCATCTCTTTGTAAATCACTCCCTCGAGGTTGCAGGAGTAGGCCGCGCCTCTTTTGTAGCCGAGCGAATCGGCCAGCCGCAATGCCGTTTTGCAAAAACCGAGCGCCTTGGAGTAATCACCTTTATCCTGCAGCTCATTCACGATACGATTCAGCACAATAACGCGCGAAGTATCCTCGCCTTTGTTTTTCAATACCTCCAGCAACGAATCGAGGCGATGTACTTTATCGGCATGCGCCCGTAGTCCCGCCAGGAGAAGGAATAACAAAGCATATCGCATTATTTTATTCATACTTCAAAGGCCACGGCAAGAAGGTCGTCCTGCATGGATGTATTTTCTTTTTTGAACGTATCGAGCAAGCTGAAAAGATCTCTGTCCGCGGTGTTTTTATTTTTGCCCGGCTCCTCAAGGTAATTCCTGAATTCTTCCGTGCAGACAAGCCATTTTTCCCCGGCTTTTAAAAAAAAGCTCCCATGGGAGCCCGAGCTCGCTTCGGGCAGGAGGCAGGTGATTCCCTTGCTGAAAAATACAAGTTGACGTGTCACCGGGTTGTAATGGGCGATGAATGCATCGGTCCCCGGATCGAGACGGGCGAGCTCTTCGCTGATCCTTGCCTTGTCATTCATCTCGGAGAAGCGGATGGAGGTGGCGATGCGGTTCATGGTCTGCAGGGTAATAAAGGATCCCGGGACACCGGGTGTGTGGGAGTCCACGACCAGGATAAAGATCCCATCTTTCCCGGGGGTTGCGCTCCAGGCAATACCATTCACGGTTTCGCCCGATCTTTCAAGGATAATGTGGCGTGCAAAGAATTTTTCGAGGAGCGTATGTGAGGGCGCACGCGTGCGCAGCAGCGTTTGCGCATAGTCGATGCTGTCGGTGATAAGCGTATTTTTTTGTTCCACTATTTCTTTCTGGCGCAGCAACTCTTCATTTTTCCGCTCGAGCGCTGCATTCAGTTTTCGTTTTCCATTGGTGCTTCTCACCACGAAGAATACGAACGCTCCTATGAAAAGCAGGAGGCCGAACATGCACCAGGCGATGATCGTCATGCGGTTGTTGGACTCTTCTTTCTCAGCGATCTCGAGGTCCTGCAGGCTTTTGTTCTTCTGAAGCAGGCTGATCTCTTTTTCTTTTTTCTCCGTATCGAAGCGGGTTTGCATTTCGGCAATGCTGCGCGTGTTCTCTTCGTTCAGCAGGGAATCGCCAATGGCTGATGAAAGCTCGTAATAGTCCAGGGCTTTCTTCGGGTCGTTCATGCGTTTGTACAGTTTCACATAATAGTCGTATGCGTTCTTGACATAATATTTTGCCCCGGTTCTTCTGCCTATCTCCAGCGTTCGTGCGATACATTGCTTTGCATTTGCAAAATCATTGGTCATCATGTAATCATCGCCCAGGTTGCCCAGCGCGTTGGCCATCCCTTTCTGGTCACCGATATCTTCACACATCGCCAGTGATTTTTTATGGAGCTCGAGTGCCTTTGCATACTGTTTGTCCTGGCGATAAATACTTCCCAGGTTATCGTAGGCGTTGGCGATCCCTTTCTGGTCACCGAT
>DATDFI010000458.1:0-4623 GCA_036522695.1 Bacteroidia bacterium
GGGCACAAAAATACTGGTAGTGCGCATCAACCTTTATAGTTTGAACGGGTATAGAAACATTTTTAGGATCTGAAAGGATCGTATACTTTTCTTCAATGGAATACTCGGTACTCACAATATTCAGGGTTTTTGTTACAGTCGGGGTCTTCATCTCCCTGTACTCCGATTTATCGTTCTCCATGTAATTTTTACTCAGCTTCTGTACTTCATCGTAATCCATCGACATCTTATTCTCCATCTCCTTTTGCATCGAGTATCCGCCTGATGTATAATTCTGCTCGTAAATGGGATCTACAGGAACGTCAAGCGTCATCAATTCCTTTTCATAATCTGAATCGAAAATGGGGGATTGAAGGGTCATCAGTTGCTTTTCATAATCCGTTTTAACGGTTTGGTTGAGCGGCATCGGAAGTCGTGAGAGCCTTGCCACCATGTCGCCCGCTGTTATGGCAATGGCTCCGCTTGAATAACCAATGCAATAAAAATTGAGCTGCTTCGCATTTTCGGGCAGCAATAAAGAGAATTTCCCGTCTGCATCCGTCATCGTTCCAACAGTGCTTCCGGGCACCATCACGCTTGCCCATGGAAGTGGCTTCCCTGTTACCGCATTCACCAGCACCCCTTTCGCAATAGTGAATTGCGCCACCTTATTATCATAAAAATTTGTGATGCTTCCGGGTTGCGAATAAGGCTGGTTGATATATAACCACCACGATTCTATATCGGGTTTGGTGGAAGTACGAGAAGGGTCACCTGTTGAAAGTTTGAGTTTGATGTTGTTCCAGTCCTCCCCGCTTTGCTGCGACACATTTGCCTTGTATTCGATAAGCATGGGGTCCGATACGGTTTTCACCCGTATATCATACGCTGGTGTCCAGCCCGCATTGGGCACAACATAGTTGACCGAAAATTTCCCTTTCACTTCGGATTTCGCCAGCACTTTTACCACGATCTCGTAACGCACGCGTTGCTTAGGTGTTTTAAGTGCTACGAGATGTTGTGTAACTTCTTTATATTGCTCGAAAAGATCCAGTACCTGGCGGGAATATTTCAACTTTTCATTTTTCACCTGTGCCAGCCTCAAAGCGATGGCATCATCGGCTTTAGAAACCTGCTCTACCGTTACCCCCTTGGTGGTGGTGGCAATATCCTTCAGGTTGTTGATCGTTTTCTCCTCTGAATTCAGCACCTGGATCTTTACACTTAATTCCTCCATCTGGCGCATGAGATCCTTTTGTTTTGCTTCCAGCTCAGGCCATTTAGCCTTTTGATTGTCTATATCCTCCAGTACGGATTGATGATTTACCGAAAGGATAGTAAAGTCACCTTCGCCTTTCACCTGGATGCTTTCCTTTTTCAATAAGGCGGTGGCATCGCTGATCACAATATCGTGCTCACCGGCCGGGATAGTGACCTCCCCGGTGCGATATACCTGTGCTCCGCTCTGGAAAACCGTCACATCCGTGATGGTGGTCTTCATATCCACTTCTTTCGCCTGCGTCAGCATGGGAAGAAGTAGTAGGGCAAATATTCTTTTCATGATTTTCTTTTTAAAGATTTTTAGTCGAGACCAATGAATGTTCCTTTCGGATATTTCACCGAATATTTCAACTGTACCGCTTTGTTCGCGCTCGGGTCAAGCAGGAATTGCCAGGTGATGATGCCGGTCTTCTCGTTCAGCTTTCCATCACTGTATGTGCCCTCCTTCACATCGATCTTACTGTCGGACGAAAGCGGGAATTGATCCTCGATAATGATATTGATGGCCTGTGCTTTACCATTGCGCGCGGTGATGTCCCATTCGCGGTAAGCGATGTTATCGCTCCCGAGCACCTGGCGTTTGTTGTATTCCTTCGACTTCACCCGCTCTACTTTTACGCTTTTGTCGCGGCCGAGCGAAACTTCGAGCGTGTCGCTCAAATAACGTGTATCGAGCAAAGTGTTACCGATAAAAGTTCCTTCAAAAAAAACATTTGCCTGGCCTTCGATGAGATTATACTGCTCCCAATCGGTGACCTGCGCAGTAAGGAAAACATCCTTATCCAGGCGCGGTGCGCAATAGTATTGATACTTCGCATTGGTTTGAATGGTTTGAACAGAAACGGTAATTGTCTTGGGACCTGAAACGATATTGTATTTCTCATTGATCGTGAATTCGGTATTCACCAGGTTGGGAATACGGGTCACCGTGGGGAATTGTGTGAATTGAGGATCTCCGCCCATTCCATTTACGGTTTTAAGGTCCTCATCAATACTTCCACCATTAATGATGGTAACCTCCTCCAATGAGGACCCGTTTTCCTCGAGGTAAACATTCATTTCTTCACCGGTTATGCCGATGGTTTGAGGTTCATATCCCACCAGTGCAAATTTCAATTGTCCCACACCTTCCGGTAAAACAAGGCTGTAATGCCCGTTCATATCCGTACTCGCTGCAATACTCGTTCCCGGAACCGAAACAAGGCAGAACGGGACGGGCTCTCCTGTTTTTCTATCCAGCACCAATCCCTGTACTTTATTGAACTGTGCATCCGTATAGCGATAAAAATTATTTTGCTGAACAGGCGGCTGGTAAGGTTCATTCAACCGCAGGAGCCAGGTTTCCACTTTGGGTTTCTGGGAAGTTTTGGAGGGATCGCCTGTAGAAAGCACCAGTTTCACATTGCTCCAGTCCTCCCCGGTTTGCTGTGAAACATTCGCCTTGTACTCAATGGTCATAGGGTCGTTCACGGTCTTTACTCGCAGGTCGTACGTTGGATACCAATGTGCATTGGGAACAATATAAGTGATGTCGAAGTTTGCTTTTGTTTCCGTTTTAACCGAAACACGAATAACAATTTCATAACTCACCGATTTTTTTGGTGTGCGCATTACGTTGAGTTCCTGCACCACCTGCCGGTGCTTCTCGTAAAGATCTTCCATCTCCCGGCAAGCGATGAGCTTATCATTTTTAATGCGTGAAAGTTTTTGCTGCAAAAGATCCTGCGCCTTAGTGACCTGTTCCACGCTTACTCCTTCTGTTGTAGTACTCACCGATTCAAGATTGGATACTACCGCTTCCTCCGAACGCAGTACTTCTATTTTCACCGAAAGATCCTGCATTTGCTGAAGCAGGGTTTTCTCTTTCGCATCAAGCTCTTCGATCTTTTTCCAATCCGTAAACTCATTATCCAGGTTTTGCTGGTGATTCACCGAAAGGATAGTGAAATCCCCATCAGATCTTACAATGATGCTTTCTTTTTTAAGAAGGGAGGTGGCATCGCGTACCACCACATCGTATTCCCCTACCGGGAGAGTAACACTCCCCACGCGCGTGACCTGCGCACCGGCCTGGAACACCGTTACACCGGTAATGGTGGTTTTCAGTTCCACTTCCTTGTCAAGCGCGAGGGCCTGCACCGCTGGAAGCAGTAATAAATAAAGGAGTCTTTTCATGGTTGTTAGTGTTAGGGCATGTTGTTATTAGACACATGCCCTGGCACTATTCCATAAACGGAAAGCAGAAAAAATCAGGTAAATCGTATCCCGGCCACACATACATCGTCAACCTGCTCGAGGTTCGACTTCCATTCGCGGAAGGCCTGGTCGAGACGGTGTTCCTGTTCATCAGCCGGCAAATGATGGATGGAGAGGACCAATTCCTGGAATTGTTTGTAACGGAATTTCTTTCCGCGCGGACCACCGAACTGGTCGGCATACCCATCCGTAAAGAGATAAATCATATCTCCTTTTTGAATGGGAATGGTGTGCGTTGAAAAAGGTTGAGGGTCATCGGTACGGCCGATGGATTGTTTAGTGGGAGAAATTTCTTTTAATGCATTATTTTGAATGAGCCATAAAGGATTATTGGCGCCCGCCCACTTCAATTCCATTTGCTCGGGATAAAAAGTGAAAATGGAAATATCCATCCCGTCCTTCACGTCACTTTCGCTTTTATCAAAAGTTTCGGTCACCAATTGCCTGACAATGCCGAGGACCTGGCCCGGTTCCGCAAGACCAAATTCCTTCACCGCGCGGTTAAGCGCGTTGCTGCACACCACTGAAACAAGCGCACCGGGAACCCCATGTCCCGTGCAATCGGCCACGGCAAAGATCACGCAGCCGCCTGCCGGCTCCAAAAAATAAAAGTCACCGGCTACAATATCCTTGGGTTTGTAAAGAATGAATGAGCCGGGGAAGTGCTCGTGAAACAATTTCCGGGAGGGAAGGATGGCATGCTGGATGCGCTTCGCATACGTGATGGAATCCAGGATCTCCTTATTCTTTTCTTCCAGCGCTTCTTTCTGCCTCTCCACTTCCTTATTTTTCCCTTCCAGCTCATAATGTTGCTGCTCCGTTTTCCTCTGCAGCGTTTCCACTTTTACGAACTGGAGAGAGAATCGAGCGCCTAAGACAAGGGACATGGTAAAAATGAAGGCAATATCAAGCACAGTAATAAGCACATGAACAGGCGGCAACAGCCCGGCATAAACCAAAACTTTGAACAAAAGACTGGTGAGTAAAATAAAAATTCCTGCACCTGCAAAGTTTGCACCTTCTACACGCGCGATCACCGCACGTACAATTGTAATTGCAAAGATGGTCACGCCAATAGGAATGATGAACAGCAAGGGAAGCACAAGC
>DATDFI010000459.1:0-5294 GCA_036522695.1 Bacteroidia bacterium
CGTTGCAAATTTTGTAGGACTGGCAGAAGGGAAGATCCCGAATACTTTTCGAAAGCCGGGAGAGCCTTTTTATGATGGCTTGAAATTTCATCGCGTGATCGCCAATTTTATGATACAGGGTGGGGACCCGCTTTCGGTTGACGATAACCCCGGCAACGATGGAACGGGAGGGCCCGGTTACCAGTTCCGCAATGAAAAAGATTCAACGCTTAAGCACACCGGCCCGGGAATCCTGGCCATGGCCAACGCAGGACCCAATACCAACGGGAGTCAATTTTACATTACACATGTTGCCACACCCTGGCTCGATGATCCGAAATATGGAGAGTACACTGTTTTCGGTCACGTGGTGCATGGGCAGGAAGTGGTGAACGCTATTGTGCAGGGCGACCAGGTTCTCACCATTAAGATCATTCGCAGGGGGAAAAAAGCGAAGAAGTTCAATGCCGCAAGAGTTTTCGAGGAGTTGAGTAAGAAATAGGATCAGAATTTTATGATCCGCTCCGCCTTTTCAGATGCGATATAATGCCGGAGTATATGGCGCACGTCACGGTTGTCGGGAAACGGTTTGATCACATGGTGCAATTCATCAACGGAGCGAAGACCTTCCTCTTCATTCAAATAACCGAAGCCGCAGTATTTCCCCTTCTCCACCTTCACCACCGCCCGCTCCTGCTCGCTCCTGCCTTTGTCCAGCAAAAAGAAATTATCGCTCTCGAAACGGTAATCGTTAATAGCCGCCATCGCGCGCTTATTGTACGCCCCCGCATCCTCATGGCCCAGGCAGGCCCCGCTGCATTTTTTAACACGGTAATTAAAACAAGCGCCCTCCGAATTATCGAGACCCGAAAGTTTCTGGCACAACTCATGCTCTTCCACCATTGCAAACATAAAATTGCGCGCTTCCTCCATATTCACGAAGCTGATAAAAGGATCGGCCTTTGAGGTGGTCTTTGAAACATCCATCCGCAAATAACCCAGCTCATCATAGCGGGCGCTTACCCCATAACTGAATACGCTGCGCACCTGCGAGCGGTTGAAAACCGGCTTGTGCTTTTTGATCTCGTGGCTTTCGAGCAACAAAGCCACCAGTTCACTCCCGGTCAGTTCGTACGAAACATCCTGAATGGCATTCGCCATGGTGATGGCTTTTTTGGAACTGATGTTGGAAAGATGGTTGATCACCCGGTTCTTTATGTTCACGCTTTTTCCAATGTAAATGATATGTCCTTCACTGTCGTGGAAGTAGTACACTCCCGTTTGTTCGGGCAGGTCCTTCACCAGCTTTTCGGACGCAGGCGAACGCATTTTCGCGAACATGCTGTCGATCTCTTTCGAAAGATTGATCTGGCCGCTGTTGTCCTTTTTCAGCAGCAGCTCAAAAAGTTTTGTGGTGGCAAAGGCATCACCCTCTGCACGGTGCCTGGCTTCGATCACAATTCCAAGATCATTACAAAGCTTGCCCAGACTGTACGAGCGGTGACCCGGCAAAAGCTTGCGCCCCAAACGCACGGTACATAATTTTTTCCTTGCAAAGTTGAAGCCCAATGACCTGAACTCCTCGCGTATGAAGCCATAATCGAAATTCACGTTATGCGCCACGAAAATGCGGTCCTCCGTCATCTCCACTATTTTTTTCGCCACCTCGTAAAATTTAGGAGCGGTGCTCACCATTTCGTTGGTGATGCCGGTAAGGCGGGTGATGTGATACGGTATGGGCCGCTCGGGATCAATGAGCGTGGTGAAGTGTTCGGTCACCTGCAGCCCGTCATGCAGCACGATGCATATCTCGGTGATCTTTTCCCTCGAAGAACTTCCTCCCGTTGTTTCAATATCGATGATGGCGAACACGGGTGCAAAAGTAAATCATTCATTTCTTTTTCCCGAAACAGGTTATGAGCGCAGCAATGTTAACGCACGGTTCACTTTGTGTTGATAGCGTGTAGAGCTTTTTCCTCAGGGAAGTTAAAAGTTATACGTTAGGGGTCATCCGGGGAACACAATAACAAATACGAATAACAAATGACCCATCTCTCTTTTTTCCTTTACTTTGCCCCGTGCAAAAACGTTTATTATATCTCCTGCTGTTCATCCCTACCGCATTTTTCGCTGGAGGTTTCCAGGTGAACCTGCAGGGACAAAAGCAGGCCGGGATGGGACATACCGGCACGGGATTGCTCCTCGACCAGGCTTGTATATTTTTTAACCCGGGAGCATTGGTGCATCTCGACACCGTGTACGGGTTTTATTTGGGCTCCTCATTCATTATTCCGCGCACGCAATACCTCGAGCCTGCGCCCGGTGTGTATAATGCAGAACCGGAACATCACATCGGCACGCCCTTCACAATTTATGCTGCGTACAAGGTACGATCAAAGGATAACATGTATCTCGGCCTGGGTGTTTACACTCCTTTTGGCAGCCGTGTGCAATGGCCCGATGATTGGAAAGGAAAATTTTTGATCCGCGAGATCGATCTCAAGACCGTTTTTATTCAACCTACCTTTTCATACAAGGTGAATGACAAACTCGGCATTGGAGCGGGGCCCATTTTTGCGACCGGGGGATTTTTACTGCGAAAAGCTTTGCCCGTACAGGACTCAACGGGTCAATATGGTGAAGGGACCCTGGAGGGAAAGGCCATGGGCTTTGGTTTTAATGCCGGCATTTATTATAAGTTGAATGAAAAATTCTCTTTAGGTCTCGACTATCGCTCGCAGGTAAAGGTGACGGTGCGCAATGGCGATGCTACGTTCACGGTCCCTCCTTCTTTGGAACAGTATTTCCCGGCAACGCATTTCACTTCGGCCATTAAGCTGCCGCAAACGATAAGTGCGGGTTTGGGATATAAGGTAAATAAGCGGCTCACGCTTGCGCTGGATGTGAATTACGTGGGCTGGCATTGCTACGATTCACTCAAGATCGATTTTGCCGACACCACTTCCAAATTGCAGAACATACATTCGGCCCGCATGTATAAGAATGTTTTTATTTACCGCGTGGGCGGGCAATATAAAATAAACGATCTCATCATTGCACGCCTTGGCGCTTACTTCGACTCCAGTCCTGTGAATGCAGGTTATCTCACTCCCGAAACACCGGATCAAAATAAGATCGGCATCACCTCGGGTGTTACATTCGCCATTTCCAACCGTGCTAACGTGGATGTTTCCCTCCTGTACATTGAAGGCCTCAAACGCACTGACACCAACCTGGAAACGCAATTCAGCGGCACCTGGAAAACGCGTGCGGTAGTGCCGGGTGTTTCGTTTGAATTGTTGTGGTGATCTTTTGAAGCGACCCGGCTTCCTTTTATCTCAACACTTTTCCCGCTGGCAGTGGCGCTTACCCCGCCCGCTCTCCTTCGCTGCGTGCGCGCTCGGCCATCGGGGCTAAGTGGCACAGCCTGGCATTTCATTGCAGCGGAGTTTCGATCCATTGCCCTTACACAGAATACTCTTGCGCCCCAATAATTTTCTTCCTACATTTACTCTTACCAAAAAAACGAGCATGAAAAAACTCTACGCCTCCGCAGCATTTTTACTTCTCAGCCTCTTCACTTTTTCACAGCCCTATATTCCCATCGACACCAGCAATGGTCGCTACTGGAACCCGAATTTCTTTTCCAATGTAACGGTAACAAGCGGTGTTGTCTTCGGTTCATCGGTTGGATTGAATAACCAAACCGTTACCCTGCGCATGGATATTTACACGCCAACAGGCGATACGGTGAGTGAGCGGCCTGTGCTCATCTTCGCACATGGCGGAAGTTTTATCGGTGGCTCCCGCACCGACCAGGATGTGGTGGACCTTTGCAATCGCTTTGCCAAAATGGGATATGTATGTGCGTCCATCGATTATCGCCTCGGAATAGGATTTCCCATCGATTCCATCAATGCCAGCAAAGCAGTGATGCGCGCTACGCAGGATATGAAAGCGGCCGTTCGTTTTTTCCGTTACGATTTTTTCCAGTACAACACCTATAAAATTCATCCCAATTATATTTTTGCTGGCGGCAGCTCGGCAGGCGCATTCATGGGCCTTCACCTCGCCTACCTCGATAAACCTTCCGAAGTTCCTTCGTGGATCAACCTGAACCAGATGGGCGGACTTGACGGCAACAGCGGAAATCCCGGTTATTCCTGGCATGTGAACGGGGTCATCAACCTTTGCGGTGCACTGGGTGATTCGGTGTGGATGGAACAGAATGATGTTCCTTTCGTGAGCCTGCATGGCACCAACGACCAAACGGTTCCTTATGGTCATGCTATGTTGTATATCGGCACCTATCCCATCCTCGTGGTTGACGGAAGCTGGTCGCTGAACAAGCGCGCCATCAACAGCGGCACTCCCAATTCATTCTATACTTTTAACGGGGCCGATCATATCCCTTATTATGGAACATCTGCTGCCAACATCGCCTACATGGATACGACCACTGATGTGGTAAAAACATTTTTGCGGCCCTTGCTCGTACAGCCATCGTCAACGGGAGTGAATGAACAAAAAGAAAATATTTCGTTCTCCGTTTATCCCAACCCTTCCAGCGAAAATGTATTTGTTGATCTTAACACGAGCAGCGCAATAAATTACAAAGCACAGGTGCTGGATATTGCAGGCCGCACGGTCCAGTCCTTCAATGTTATTTCCGACCATGCACATTTTTCAGTGGCCGGACTTACTGCCGGAGTTTATTTCCTCAGGATGGAAAATAAAGAAGGCGTTGTGGTCAACAAAAAGTTCATTGTAAAGTAATCTTCAGTTTATAAAAATGTAAAGGCCGTGATGAGCGGCCTTTTTTATTTTCCCAAAAAGTATTTTCCCTACCTTCGCGCGTGATTTTTTAGATCATGCAATTCCAGGTCACCACCGAATTCCTCGACAAGCTCCGGGATGCGATAAAAAGCAACAACGAGAAGTTTGTGAATGAACAACTGCACGAGTTGTTCCCTGCCGATATTGCCGAGATCCTCAACGAACTCACCCTCGAAGAAGGCAAATACGTTTACACGCACCTTGACGAACAGCAGGCGGCCGATGTGCTGGTGGAACTGGATGAAGATGTACGGGAACGTTTCCTTGCTTCCCTTTCATCCAAAGAGATCGCTGAAAAATTCATCGACAACCTGGAATCGGACGAGGCGGCCGATGTGATCGCTGAATTACCCGAGGAGAAACAGGATGAAGTGCTTTCACACATCGAGGACAGCGAGCAGGCCAGTGATGTGGAAGAGCTGCTGAAGTACGATGAGAAGAGCGCAGGCGGCCTGATGATGAAGGAGCTGGTGTGCGTG
>DATDFI010000460.1:0-3343 GCA_036522695.1 Bacteroidia bacterium
ATTCAAACATATATCGCGCAAACCTGGCTCTCGCAGCGCGCTACAACCTGGCTTTCCGATAAACTTCATACCAAAGTGGAGGTGCGTAAGGTGGCCATCAATTTTTTCAGTGATGTAAGTGTGGAAGGTGTTTACGTGGAAGACCTGCATAAGGACACTTTGTTGTATATCGATAAACTGAGCATCGACATCAAGGATTTCGATATCAACAAGCAACACGCCTTACTCAATAACATCACCCTTGATGACGCGAAGATCTCCGTAGTGTATTACCTGCACGATACCGACCTGAATTTTCAATTCATCAAAGATGCATTCCGCACCAAACGCGATACCACCAAAAAGGATACCGGGGGATGGAACATCGAGTTCGGGGACATCTATTTGAAGAATGCGGATTTCATTTACCGTGATGAGCGCGACAGCAGCGGCTCGCGCGGGATGGACTTCGCTAACCTGCATTGCACCAATGTTGACGGGCATTTGTTCGGGCTCGAAGTGCATGATGATACCATCAGCGCCACCATTAAGGACCTTTCTGCAAAAGAAAGATCAGGTTTCATTTTGAAAAAGATGACGGCTGATGCGAAGGTAAGCCCTGTTTCACTCAAACTCGACAACCTGGTTTTGCTCACGAACGAGAGCGATATACGCACGGATCTTTTGTTCACGTACCAGCATTGGGACGACTACAATCATTTTGTGCACAAGGTGAAGATGCATGCGAAGTTCGACAGCTCGGAGGTGCAGGTGCGCGATATCGGCTATTTCGCTCCCGACCTCAAAGGCTTTGATCATAAAATTTATCTCTCGGGAGAAGTTACAGGCAGGGTGGATGGATTGAAAGGGAAGGACATGAACATCATCCTAGCGGAGAATACGCACTTCGAGGGAGATTTCAGTTTTAAAGGACTGCCCGACATTGAAGAAACCTTTATGGACATCAGGATAAAAGAACTTACCACTACTAAAAAAGATATCGAGAACATTCCCATTCCTCCATACGACTCCACGCACTACGTAAAGCTTTCGCCCAACATGGCCGAGCTGGGCCGCGTGCGTTACAAAGGAAAGATCACCGGTTATTATTACGACCTGGTTTCCGATGGAGTATTCACCACCGCACTGGGTGTGATCGGTACCAACCTGCAGCTTAACCAGGATACCAAAACAGGATTGGTGGGCTATAGCGGAAAAATATGGTCGAAAGATTTTAACGCGGGCCGCGTGATACCGGGAGGAGGCATATTAGGAAGAGTGACGCTCAATACCGATGTGGTGGGAACCGGACTCAAACTTTCGAACATGCACGCCAATCTTAAGAATTGCAATATCAGCAGTCTCGAGTTCAACGGGTATAATTACAAAAACATTGCGGTGGAAGAAGGATTTCTCGCAAAAAGACTTTTTCATGGCAAGGTGAAGATCAAGGACGAGAATGTGGACATGAGTTTTTCGGGTGATATTGATATGGCCCGTAATCCCATCGAGATGCATTTCAATTCACAGATCAACCAGGCCGACCTTGGCGCTTTAAAATTCGTGAATACGAAGAGCCATATCTCGATCGCCACCACGGCCGAGGTGCAGATCGTAGGTAACAATATCGATAACATGACCGGTTTTGTGAAGCTCACTAATTCCGCCTACATCCAGGACAAGGACTTTTACAACTTCGACCACTTTGAGCTCAGCGCGCGCAAGAGCACGGGCGAGGGGCGGGTGATAGAGCTGCATTCCGACCTGGCAGATATCTCTGTGAAAGGAACGGTGAATTTCATGAACATCGTTCCGGCCTTCCAAAAGGTGATTGCGTTGTATCTGCCGGCAACACAGCCTAAAAATCTTTTCAAAAAGAAAAGCGCTGATGAAGATATCCTTTACGATATAGTGCTCAAGGATTTCGATCCCGTTACGCACCTCGTGGTGCCCGGCCTCCGCTTTGCGCCCAACACGCGCTTTTTCGGGATGTTCGATGGCGGTAAAAATGAATTCAACGTAACAGGGAGCTCTGATAAGATCATTTACGATAAAACGGAATTCCAGAAATGGGAGCTGCATGCCACCCAATCCAACAATGTGTACAGCTTTACCACCGACTGCAAACGTTACGTGATATCCGACACCATCTGGGCCGATAATCCCTCGCTCACCAGCACACTGGCCAAAGACTCGGTGAAGTTTGCGCTGGGGTGGCATAACACGGGAACACATGAGAATTACGGTGACCTGAAAGGCGATGTGGATTTTACCGCGTTCCCGAAAGTGAGCGTGCATCTTTTACCCTCACGTATCATGGTGAACGATTCGTTGTGGAAGGTGAGCAACGATAATAAAGTGACGTTCGACTCTTCCGGCATCGCCATCAATAATGTCTCGTTCCGCAGTGGTGAACAATTGATAAAAGCCGATGGGAAAATGTCGAAGAACAAAGACGAACGCCTGGGCCTTACCCTGCAGAATTTCAACCTGGCCAATTTGAATGTACTTACCACACCGCGTGGCTTTACACTCAAAGGGAAGATCTCCGGTAACGGGGACCTGGCCAGCCTCTACGATCCCACCAACCTTACCTTCAGCAGTAATTTTGATTTCGATCGTATTTTCGTGAATAAGGAAGAGATCGGTGATGGGGCGATGATCTGTAAATATGATAAACGCAAGGATGCTATTTCCATCAACGGCTCTTTCAAACGGGGTGAGCTCCCTTTTATCAAAGTGAATGGATATTATTATCCCACCCGGGAGAAAGAAAGTATGGAGCTTGATGCGGTGGTGAATGATTTCAAGACGACTCTCATCGAACCTTTTGCCGCTGACATTTGTAAACCGCTCAAAGGAAAGGTGACCGCCAACGTAAAGATCACAGGCGATTTTTCGCACCCTAAACTCAATGGCATTGCCGACCTGCAGATCGATACCGTACGGTTGAATTACCTGAACACGGTGTACAATTGCAAAGGGATGGTCACGATCAACGATACTTCATTCGGGGTGGAGAACCTTGAAGTACGCGACCTCAATGGTAAAAGCGCCCTGGTGACCGGTAAAGTGTACCATAACAATTTCCGCGAATTCCAGCTCGACTTCGACATCAGTGCGAATAAATTCTGCATGCTCAACACTTCCATTAATGATAATTCACTCTATTACGGAAAGGTTTACGCCACAGGGATCGTGAACGTGCGTGGTTATATCGACCAGTATTTGCAGATCGATGCCTCGGTGAAGACAGAAAAAGTGAATTTGCCCGGCAAGGTGGAATACTCGCATTTTTATTTGCCGCTCTCCGGTCCGCTCGAGGCGGGCGACAACAGTTTTGTAACATTCGAAAAGCACGACA
>DATDFI010000461.1:0-3566 GCA_036522695.1 Bacteroidia bacterium
GGCGGACCTTCAACCGGTCTTCCTACAAAAACGGAGCAAGCCGATCTTTTGCAGGCCATGTACGGTCGTAACGGGGAATGCCCTGTTGCTATCGTAGCGGCAAAATCTCCCTCCGATTGTTTCGACACCATGTTCGAAGCCTGCCGTATCGCGCTCGAGCACATGACTCCCGTGTTCTTCCTCTCTGACGGTTATATTGCGAACGGTTCCGAGCCCTGGAGATTCCCCAAGGCCAGCGACCTCAAGCCGATCAAAGTGGAATTCGCGAAAGCGAAAGAAGGAGAGAAATTCCTCCCTTACAAACGCGATGAAAAACTTTCACGCCCCTGGGCCATACCCGGAACCAAGGGACTCGAACACCGCATAGGTGGTATCGAAAAACAGAACGAAACAGGAAATATTTCCTATGATCCGGAGAACCACGAGTTCATGGTGAAGCTGCGTGCCGAGAAGATCGAGCGCATTGCAAACTATGTTCCCGAACAAACCATTGACCAGGGTAAGGAAAAAGGAAAAGTGCTGGTGCTGGGCTGGGGCTCTACCTACGGCTCCATTAAAACAGCCGTGCGCGAAGCCATCAAAGAGGGATACAGCGTATCGCATGCACATGTGCGCTACCTGAGCCCGCTCCCGAAAAACCTCGGCAGCATCCTTAAGAATTTCGACAAGGTGCTGATGCCCGAGATAAATGCCGGTCAATTCTCCAAAGTGATCCGCGATCGTTTCATGATCGATGCCATTGGCCTGAACAAGATCCAGGGTATGCCGTTCACTGCTGAAGAGATCAAGAAAAAGATCGTGGAATTGGCGAAATGAGCCTCACACGGTCCCGGCCAAGCCGAGACTCGACCTCTCCCAAGGGAGAGGTGAATAAAGAAAAACAAAAATCAGTGACGGGGCGATCCCCGGATGACATAAAAAAAGAAGAATCATGAGTGAGACCACAACATTACAGCCGAAACTGACACCGAAAGATTTTGTGAGCGACCAGGACGTGCGCTGGTGTCCGGGCTGCGGAGATTATTCCATTCTCAAACAGGTACAAAGCGTAATGCCCGAGATCGGTGTGAAAAAAGAAGATATCGTTTTCATTTCCGGCATCGGCTGCTCTTCGCGCTTTCCTTATTATATGGACACCTTCGGGTTGCACAGCATCCACGGCCGTGCAGCCTGCTTCAGCAGCGGATTAAAAGCCGTTCGCCCTGAGCTGAGCGTTTGGATGGTGACCGGTGACGGTGACTGCCTTTCCATTGGCGGGAACCATTTCATTCACCTGCTGCGCAGGAATTTTAACATCAAAGTGCTCCTGTTCAATAACGAGATCTACGGTTTGACCAAAGGACAATATTCACCGGCATCACCGCTCGGTAAAGTATCCAAGTCAACACCCATGGGATCTGTCGATCATCCGTTCAACCCCCTTGCGCTGGCATTGGGCGCTGATGGAACTTTCATCGCGCGTTCAATGGACCGTGACCCTAAGCATTTGCGCGACATTCTTTCCCGCGCGAACAAACATCACGGCACTGCGCTGGTTGAAATTTACCAGAACTGCAACGTGTTCAACGATGGTGCGTTCGAGATCTTCACCGAAAAATCTTCCAAGAAAATGGAAACGCTTTTCGTGGAGCAGGGCAAGCCGCTCACGTTCGGTGAGAACAATGAGAAAGGCATCAAGCTCGATGGATTCAAACCCGTTGTAGTTGATCTTACGCAGAACGGAAATTCAGCTAACGATCTTTGGATACACGATGAGACCGACCCGGTCAAGGCGAGCATCCTTGTTCGTTTCTTCGATCGCCCCGAGAAGCCGGGCCACTTGCCCCGCCCCTTCGGCATCTTCTATACCGAAGAGCGTTTCACTTACGAAGAAGCATTGGAAAAACAAGTACAGGACGCAATGAAAGTTCCTGCCGACCTCGACAAATTACTCAGCGGGAAAAACACCTGGGTGATCAATTAAAAAACCGAGAAAAAAATACAGAAGAGACCGTATATCATGTACGGTCTTTTTTTTGAACCACTTTGCCATCCTGAGCGGCCGTGCGCAGGCATATGCGTGTCGAAGGAACGGGGCTTTTTCATTTCCCCCATTTGGAGGATAGAGCAAAAATGCTTTCCACTATTTTTGTCTCACCCAAACATTCGAACATGAGAACAAGAACCCTTCTTACCTGCGCTTGCACCATCATTTTACTTTTCAGCGGCTGCCTGAAAGAACCCGGTGAGGTTCAGCTTACCTGTAATGTAACTTCCACTACCGTGGGACAGGGCGTCACCTTCACCATTACAGGTGCCGATCATTACACCTGCGTGGAGTGGAGCGGTGAGAGCGGGCCGGCTTACAGCATCATTGCAGGAGGCGGAAATAAAGACCTTACCATGCAGTGCAGGTTCAACACTACAGGGCGCGCGGGCGTGCACGTGAAGGTGCGCAATTGCAAAAAGGGCGGTTGTGATGGTCGTTGCAACGAGGCTGAAGCTACTTTATACCTGGATGTGAATTGATCCTGCTATAGCGGTCCTCTCAATACCAATTATTATCGTTCACATAGACCACTTCGATCTTCCTGTCCGCAAACTTTTGCCGGTAATCGTTGATCATTCGTATAAGGTGACGGCTGTGCCTGTCCATAAAGCGGGCCCAGTACACCACTATATACAGATCCATGCCTTTATTGATCGTGGGCTGCAAGTTGCGCTGCGGTGAGTGGTAAAAATAAAACTGCTGATCTTTCTCAAGCGTAAACGTTGTGTCCACACTTTTAAAGTATTTCTTATCGGGCGGAAAAACATCGAACGTGCCGTAGCGGTCCCACTTCAAATTAGGAAAACCGCCAATGTAGCAGTTCACCAGCCAGAACATCATTTTACCGTTCGCATCAAAAACTTTTACCTGCAAGGGCTGCTGTACGTCCTTTTTCAAATAAGGGTTTGAAATACCATTTACAAATTTCCGGTATCTGGCAGTGTCGAGCGCATAGCTTACCGAATCCGGGATGTGATATTGCTTCGCATATTTCTGCATAGCGTACCAATCCAGCTTCTTTGTTTTTTTAATGCCAAGCAATGCGCTGCAGGAGGCGAGTGCGAGCATTACAATGAAAAAAACGGAACTGCGTAGCATGATATTCAAATGTAGTGGATTGTTTTGGATGTGGGCGGAGGCGCGGGCCGGGCAAATTTGCTCATTTCATGCCGTAATGCGATGTGACCTTAAGGAGGTTTTTTCCCTTGACTGTCATTGGAGAAGGTGTGAGATTGCGGGATTAAAACCGTTTTGAGTTCACAGGTAAAGCCCTCTTGCGGCTGACGAAAAACATTTATACAAAAAAATACGTATGGCAATGGCAAAAAAAGAAAAAGTCGATTCACAAAACGTATCCACCAATCGAAACACGAATACTAATACCAATACTAATACAAGCAATATAACGAACATCATAAATATTCCTCCTCATTCCACTTATTCTAAAGAAAACAGAAAGCCGAATTGGGTGGTACGCGCTATTGTACTCGGCATAATTACTCTCGCACTCTCACTGGCGGGGTACTATATAAAAAAC
>DATDFI010000462.1:0-9685 GCA_036522695.1 Bacteroidia bacterium
GCTTGGTGTAATGCTGCGCCCCGATCGCAAAAGCAATGTAACCCTTGCGATGCGCTGCCGGCAATTGCGAAACATCCACTTCATCGGCAGGAGAAATAAAATACTCCAGGCCGAGGTTATCATTTACCACGCCCAGGCTTTTCACCGTTTCCATATAACGGTCAACAATATGCACATCGGGCAGCACCTTCCATTTCAAACGCACCGCCAGCCATTTTTTTACATTCAGTTTATTAAAAGATGAAGAAGGCGCATGCAGCTTCATTTTAACCTGGGCGGTGCGCAGGTTGTGGTGAAGGTCGATCACCGCATCGAACCGTTCGGCACGCAGCTGCGGGATCACCTCGCTCACTTCTTTCTTGATCGTATGTATCTTGTGTATATGCGGGGTGTGCTGCAGCACCGGCAGGAATTGCTCTTTGGTAAGAAAATGCAGCTCGGCATCTTTTACCTGCTTTTTTATACAGCGCAACACGGGCGATGTAAGCACAATATCGCCAATGGAACTGAACCGTATGATGAGCAGCTTGGGCAAAATCTACAGCAGAATTCTAAAAGTATATAAAAAAAGAATCCTCCCGCTTTTGAACGGGAGGATCCTCATAACAGTATTTCGAAAAAACTATTTAGGAACGTACTGTGACTGGTAAGTGTCAGAACCCTGGGTGTCTTCCATCCACAATTCCTTGTTCTTCAGCTTAACGATGGTAGAAGTATCACCGTCAGTGTCGGTTGATCCGTCTGTCACCATTTTCAGCTTTTCTTTCTTATCAACGAATTCCCATGTACCGGTAGAAGAGAAAGAGAAAGAACCTGAAGTGTAAGTTGAAGACCATTTGCCATCCTTGGTGATGCTGCTGGTCATCATGTCGCCCGAACCAAGAACCTGGCTGGTGATATCAGTTCCGTTCTTGAGGTATTTGCTCAATTTCCAGTCACCGGCAAGGCGAGAGGTCTTTGAACGCAAAGAAAGTTTCGGACCTTCGGGGTATTTGCCGCAGGCAGTAAGAACTACCATCGCCATAACAGCGAGGCCTAATGTCATTTTAATCGCTTTTTTCATTTGTTGATCGTTTTGGTTTTACTTGTTATTAGTTACTTTTTGTAATATTCTTGTTTGGGGCACCAAAGATAATAAAAAAGGCTTCAGTTGTACCTCCTCCAAAAAGAGGATATTCTTAATCCCGTACTTTTAATTTACTTTGTACGCTCAAGACGGCAGGGCAAGGGCAATAGTTGCCATGCACTCAAAATTGTTCTGGTTATCAAGCTATTAAATTTATAATGGTCTTTATTGACACCCATACGCACCTTTATTCGGAACAATTCAACAGCGACCGTCAGGCAATGATCCAGCGTGCGCTCGATGCAGGTGTGGACCGTCTTTTCCTGCCCAATATAGACAGCGGGTCCATCCCATCACTTTTCGCGCTGTGCAAACAATTTCCAGGCCATTGTTTTCCCATGATGGGACTGCATCCCTGCTCGGTGAATAATAAATACAATGATGAATTGAAAGTGGTGGAACATTGGCTGGAGAAAATGAGATTTTATGCCATTGGGGAAATCGGCATCGACCTGTACTGGGACAAGACCTTTGTTAACCAGCAAAAGGATGCTTTTGCGCATCAAATAGATCTCGCCAAGCGTTACGATCTTCCCATCGTGATACACACCCGCAATTCATTCAGTGAAACGTACGAGATCGTGGCCGGGATGAACGATCGCAGGCTTAAAGGTATATTCCATTGTTTTACCGGGACGGTTGACGATGCCAAACGCATCATCGCGCTGGGCGGATTTAAAATGGGAATAGGCGGGGTACTCACCTTTAAAAATTCAGGTCTCGATAAGGTCCTGGAGGAGGTGGACCTCAAATACCTTGTGCTCGAAACCGATTCGCCTTACCTTGCGCCCGTTCCCTATCGCGGCAAACGAAATGAAAGCGCTTACATCCCGCTCATTGCCGAAAAGCTCGCCATGATAAAAGGAACAACAGTGGAGGAGGTGGCCCGCATCACCACCCAAAATGCATTAGAGATATTTGAATTGTAATGGCACGCAAAAGATCGGTATTGCTTATTTACACGGGAGGCACCATCGGCATGGTGCAGGATACACGTACGGGCCAGCTCCGCCCTTTCGATTTCAGTCACCTTACCGAACAGGTCCCCGAATTAAAAAAGTTCGATCTCGAGCTCGATGTCGTTTCTTTCGAGCACCCGCTCGATTCGTCAAACATGCAGCCCGGTGTATGGGTGCGCATGGCCAAGATCATTGAAAAAAGTTACGATGATCACGATGGCTTCGTGATATTGCATGGTTCGGATACTATGTCGTACACCGCCTCCGCTTTAAGCTTTATGCTTGAGAATTTAGGAAAGCCGGTGGTGCTCACGGGCTCGCAATTACCCATCGGTATCATCCGGACTGACGGGAAAGAAAATCTCGTTACCGCCATTGAGATCGCTGCGGCACGGCAGGCAGGCCGACCTATCGTGAATGAAGTGTGTATCTATTTCGAGTACAAATTGTACCGCGGCAACCGTACGCATAAATTCAATGCCGAACAGTTCAATGCGTTCCAGAGCAGTAATTATCCCGAGCTTGCCGAAGCCGGTGTGCATTTGCGTTATAATAAAAGCGCATTGCTCAAACCCGCCAGTAAAAAATTAAAGGTCCACACCGCGCTCGATCCCAACATCGCCATTCTAAAAATTTTTCCGGGCATCACACCCGCATTGGTAAAAGCGGTGCTCGGCACCAAAGGATTAAAAGCGCTTATCATCGAAACATTCGGGGCGGGTAACGCCACTACAGCCGACTGGTTCATTGAGGCGCTTCGCGGTGCGGTCAAAAAAGGCCTCATTATTTATAATGTGACACAGTGCAATGCCGGTGCGGTGGAACAAGGCAAGTACCAAACCAGCGCGGGCCTCCAGCAGGCAGGTGTGATAGGCGGCAGTGATATTACAGTTGAGGCAGCCGTGTGCAAGCTTATGTTTTTATTAGGACAGAAATTAAGTGCGAAAGAAATAGAACGTGCGTTGGGGCGTTCGTTGCGCGGGGAGCTGACCGAGTGATTTTTAGTTTATAGTTTTCAGCTCGGGGCTGAACGTTAAAATTGGGCGTGCCCCTGCGGGTCGCGCTTTACGCTTCAAGTCCGCTCCTCGTTCCCTGCCTGCGCAAACAGGCCAACGCTTCGGCAGGCTGCGGTGCGGGCTTTACGCTGCAATCGCTCACGCGCCTTTCTTTTGTTTCATACTTTAGGATAACCGTTTTCTACCTGCACTTGAGTAAAAAGAAAAAAAATAAAAGAAAGGAAACTTCCGGAGAAGGAGAAGTGACCGCGCAAAAGCAGCAATCAAAAAAAGCGATCGCACCAACCTCCCTGCGCCTTTACTTCGCCATCATTGCGCTGTTCGCATTCGTTCTTTATTTCAACACCACGCAAAACGGTTTTGCCTTTGATGATTCGGTGGTGATCACCCAAAACAATTACATTAAAAATCACGAGTACGGCAAACTCCTCACGCACGATCTTTTTGCCGGCATTTACGGTCAGTCACTCGAATTAACGGGAGGCCGCTTTCGTCCCCTCCCGCTCCTCACCCACGCCATCGAATACAATTTTTGGGGGATCGATCATCCCGGCCGCGATCATTTCGTGAATATCTTGCTTTACGCGCTCGCAGGACTGGTTCTATTTCTCACACTAAAGCAACTGCTCAAAGGCGAACTGCTCACTTCCTTCATCGCCACCTTGCTCTTCATCGCGCACCCCATCCACACCGAAGTGGTGGCCAACATCAAAAGCCGTGATGAGATCATTTGCTTCATCTTTTTAATGCTCACACTCTTTTTCCTGCTGCGTTTTTACAGTGAGGGCACAAAAAAACTCCTGTATTACAGTTTCTTGTTCTACCTGCTTTCACTTTTCAGCAAGGAGCACGGCATCACCTTCCTCGCCATTATCCCGCTCACCCTTTATTTTTTCACGGATGAGCTGCCGAAAAACATTTTGAAACGTACACTGCCGTTTGCGGGCATCGCGGTGTTTTATTTATTGCTCCGCTCCCAGCTCCTCCACACTTCCAACATCCACGACAGCACCGATGTGATGGAAAACCCATTTTACGGGGTGCCTTTCGGAGAAAAGCTGGCCACCATTTCGCACATACTCGGTAAGTACTTGCTCCTGCTCTTCTTCCCTCACCCCCTCTCCTGCGATTATTCGTACGCGCAAATTCCCTACATAGGTTGGGGGAGCCTGCACGCGCTCGTGCCGTTGCTCGTTTATCTTTCACTGGGAATCTTTGCGATCATGACCTCCAGGAAAAAAAATATTTTTTCCTTCTGCATTTTATTTTTCCTCATCACCATCTCTATCGTCTCCAATATTTTCTTCAACATCGGTGCGCCCATGGGTGAGCGTTTTGTCTTTCTGCCTTCCATGGCCGTTTGCCTCGCAGTTGCTGTTGCGCTGGTGAAGTGGCTCAGGCCCGTGCAAAAACCCGGGCAACTGCTTCCTGCAAAAATCACCTTGCCTTTACTTGTACTGCTCGTTCCTGCCTCTATCAAAACTTTTTCGCGCAACCCCGACTGGAAGGACAACGAAACGCTTTTCGGAACCGATGTGCAAACGGTCCCCAACAGCGGCAAGGCAAATTATTATTACGCCAACGTACTTTATAATGACTATGTGGATTCATCCGGGAAAAACCTTTTATCGCCCGAGCGGAAAAAATACCTGCTCGAAACTTCAAAAAAACATACGCTCATAGCGGCTAATATCGCACCCAGGTTCTTTCACGCCCATTTGAACCTCGGGAAAATTTACATTGAGCTGGGGCAGGCCGATTCGGCCATTTACCACCTGGATAAAGTAGTGGAGATCATTCCGCCTTCCACTCAAAAGATAGATGGGAAAACAGTGATCACCGCCTCCGAAAAATACATGGAGGCCATGCAGGACCTCGCGCGCGCCTGGGCGGTGCTCAAACAAAACCCCGGCAAGGCCATCGAAATTTTAAACACGGCATTACAATACGGGCAAAACAATCCCACCACGCTCATGTACCTGGGGCGCTGCAATGCCATGCTCGGGAAAAACGATGTGGCGCTTGACTATTACAACCGATCCTTGCAATACAATCCCAGCAATGCAGAAGTATACCAGGACCTTTCGCAGATGTACAATTACATGGGAAATAAAACCAAAGCACAGGAGTGTGCCGGTATGGCTGCGAGGTTGAAGGCCGCACAGAAGTAAATCACGCAAGAACTACAAACTATTTTTTCACATACTTCCAGTTCCTGATCTTTCCCTCACTCATCCATTCCACCGAAGTTTGCAATCGCGATAGGCGGGTCTCCTCTGTTTTGGCTTCCGTGACCCAATTCACATATTCTCTTTTTTGTGAAGTGCTGAACTTTTGAAAAGTGGCCAGCGCCTTTTTATTTTTTTTCACGGCTGCCAGAAAATAATCCGGCACCACCAATTCGCCTTTGGGTTTTATCACACGTTCCAATTTCACGCCTTCATCATTCAGTTTTTTAGCCTGTTTAATAAAATCCAGGATAGCTTTATCGGGAGGCAGGTCCTTCAAACTTGTGATGCGGCCCATGTTCCCCATCGCTTCTCCGCCCTGGTTAGAGCGCTCACCCAGGTAACCTTTGGGGTCCTTAAGTAATTTGGATTTCCAGAAACCGAAAACCGCATGCTCCTTAAAAGCGGCCATACTGCAAAAAGGCCCTTTGTAATCGAACGAGGCAAATCCCCATTTGATGGTCTCCTCCACACCCGGGCAAGCCTGGTGGACGAGTTTGCGTAAATGTTTTAAAATGGGTTGCGCAAAGGGCCTTGATTTGGCGATGTACGCATCAACTCTCGGATCTTTTTTGGCCATGGATCGGTTTTTTGGAAGGGCTAATTTATAAAATGGCGTGATTAGTAAGAAACAAACCTTTTCTCATCTTAAGGTTGTCGTGTATAGTATATCTTTATCACAAAGCTCATTCTATGACCCGCAAACTTTCAACTTCTGCATGCCGTTGGCTTTTCCTGTTGCCGGCACTGTTTTATTCCCTCTCGCTTCCCGCACAAAAAAAGAGTATGCATGGGAAATATTCCTTCATCAACAGGCTGGAGGATTCAAATACGAGGTATTACCTCAGCACGTACGAAGGCAAAAAGATCAGTGATGTGAAATTTGAAGATGTATATTCCAGCACTAATGATTTCAATTTCTTTTCCATTGTAAAAAAAGATGGGAAATGGGGAGTGATCGATCCCCAGGGAAAAACATTGGTACCATTCGCTTATGATGCGATCGAAGGATTTCATACCAACGATCTTGATTTCGAGCTTTGGGGCTACCGGCAAACCAAACCGCTTTCCGAGATCAAAGGATATTTTATTGTGAAGTGCGGCAATTTCAAGGGAGTGATCGACCCCTCGGGAAAGGAATTGGTGCCCTGCAAATACAGCAATCTCATGGTTTGGGGAGCTAAGGAAGTAGCTTATGTTGTTGATGGGAAAATCTCTTTGAACAGCGATCATCAATGGGGGATGGTTGATTTTAAAGGCAACATCCTGGTTCCTTTGGAGTACAGGATGCCTTATACTTTCGGCAGGCCTTATCTTTTACAGGATACCAAAGGCAAATACGGTTCATTCGATGCCGAAGGAAAGGAATGCCTTCCTTTCCTCTACGATGCATTTGACGCCACAGATGTATCCATCCTGAAAAAGAACGGAAAATGGGGTGTGATCCTGGCCTGCACCGCAGAAAGCCTGCCTTTTAATTACGACAGTATCATTTCCATCACCGGCCCCGGGTACTATGCGGCATTAAAAGATGGTAAATGGAAAGTGTTTAACGTGGATGGCGACACTCCTTTGCAGTCGGGTGCTGATCACGATGCCGTGGTGGTGAATAACAATGGTGATGGCTTGAATTATATTGTTAAGGATGGCTCGCAATGGCAGCTTGTGGATGGAAAAGGAAAAATGCTGAAGCTCCTCGGTTGCGAGCAGGTAAAGGCTTGCAGCGATGTACCCTATTACTTTTTTCACAAGAACGGGAAATGCGGCCTGTACTCCGAAAAATGTGAGATACTCATCCCAGCCGATTATGATTCTATTGCTGAATCTGACCTTGAACAGCCCGAAGGATTTGCGCGTATCTACCGCAATGGCAAATGCGGCATTTACAATACCAGGTTGAAGAAAGAAGATCTCACCTGCCTGTTCGACAACGTTGACATCGATTCCTACGTGGAGGCATATTATATGCACTCGCATTTTATACCCGTCACTGCCAAAGGCACAAAAAAGATCTACATCAACGATCCCAAGTTCCGTTCCTTCGGTAATGCCATTAACATCGACAACTTCATTTTAGCCTGCCAGACCGAAACAAGCATTAAGGAATGGTTATGGTACGTGTACTCGAGGGCGCAGGGAGAGAGCCCTGATCCGAACGATCTTCCCGATACCAATAAACTTAATCCTTTGTGCAGGATCGCCTTTCGTTACCGTGGTGGGGAGAATGAGGAGTACGAGACCATGAAAATTACGCCTTCATTTTCGCGCAGTTGGACGTATGTGCGCTTTCCAAAGGGGAAACGAAAAGAACTGGAGGCTATTCTCGATTATCCTGTAACGGGAATAAGTTTTGAGCAGGTGAACGCCTTTTGTTCCTGGGCAACAGGACGGCTGGAAGAAGACCATTACTATGACGGAGTGAATATGATACTTCGCCTGCCGGAAATTACGGAATGGGAACAAATTGCCCGAAAAGGATTTAGGACCGTGGAAGTTCCTAATGACAGGCATGATTCCATCAACGACAAAGGCTGCATGCTTTTTCGCTACAAGGCAGATAAAGGTTGTCCATTTTACGACAACATGATCAAATTACGGGGCAATGAGACGGTAAAGGTTTGGGATTTTAACCAGGATATGGATGGACTTTATGATGTGTTTGGTAACGTTGCGGAGATGACGGCTATTCAAGGCTCGGCCAAAGGCGGCAGTTATGTTCACTATGCAAAAAATTCAAAAGCGGGTGATACCATATCTTATTCGGGAGCTGAGCCCTGGCTGGGCTTTCGCTACATCATCGAATTCAAACAGCAGTAAAAATCATAGGTCAGCTACCGGTATACATTTTGAATATTGAAAGATGTGAAGGGCTAAATCGTATATTTACGATATACGATTTAAGCATCACAAACCTTCCTTAGGCGCCCCGCATTGCGAATAATTTCCCTCGTATCTTTGCGCCTCATGAAAGGCAAATACCTTAACTGGAGCATTCTTGCGCTGCTCGCACTCATCTGGGGCAGTTCCTTCATCCTGATGAAATTCGGCTTGCGCTCTTTCACCTGGGACGAGGTGGCCGCTTACCGCATTTTCATCGCATTTATTTTTGTGCTTCCCTTCGCACACCTCCACCTCAAAAAAGAATTACTGCGGCATTGGAAAGGTTTTTTGGGAATGGGCATGTGCGGTAATTTCATTCCTGCCTTCCTCTTCACACGTGCCGAGACCAGCATCAGCAGCGCACTCACCGGCATGCTCAATTCCTTGACACCGCTTTTCACACTTGTGCTTGGCGTACTTTTTTTCAGCGCAAAAACAAAATGGATCAACGTGGTGGGGATCCTCATCGCATTCGGTGGCGCCATTGCGCTGGTGTATGCAGGCGATACCAGCGACATCGGTAAAAACTTTTCCTTCGGGGGATTTGTTTTTGCAGCTACCATCTTTTACGGTCTCAGCGTGAACATTATCAAACGTTACCTCGATAAGGTGAACCCGGTTACAGCCACCGTTTGGGCCATGTGCTTTATTGGTCCGCTTGCCGGCATTTATCTTTTCGGCAAAACCGATTTCATTGAGCATATCCGAACACAAAAAGAAGCCTGGCTCAGCTTAACTGCCACCAGCATTCTCGGGATCGTTGGCACCACCCTATCGGTGATCATTTTTAATGTTTTGATCCGGAACACAACCGCTTTATTCGCCTCTTCGGTTACCTATATGATCCCCATCGTAGCCATTGCCTGGGGCGTAGGATTCGGGGAGCCTTTTGTATTCCTGCATATAACAGGCATCACACTTATTCTTTCGGGGGTATACCTGGTGAATAAAAAGCCGGCTTAGAATACTGAAAGTCAAGCTTTTCTTCCCGGTTTAAGATGTACTCGCCAAAGGGTCCTGCCTTCCGGGGCTCTTATAACCATCTCCTCAAAGACGCAAAATTTTGCCTATTTACGGCCCTATGGCAAATGAGCCGTTTTGTAAGTGAAAAAACGCTTGTTGTTTCAATTAATATTGCTACTTTCGCAACCCCTAATACAGTTTTAGGGAAAAACTAACTAAAAAAACCCTTATTTAATCATGTACGCAATTGTAGATATAGCCGGGCAGCAGTTCAAAGTTCAGAAGAACCAAAGAGTGTATGTACACCGCCTTGATGCTATCGAAGGGTCAAAAGTAGAGTTCGACAAAGTATTGTTACTCGAAAAAGACGGAAAAATACAGGTAGGTACACCTGTGGTTGATGGCGCAAAAGTAGCCGCAACCGTTCTGAACCACCTCCGCGGTGATAAAGTACTCGTGTTCCGCAAAAAACGCAGGAAAGGTTTCAAGCGCATGAACGGTCATCGCCAGTAT
>DATDFI010000463.1:0-8432 GCA_036522695.1 Bacteroidia bacterium
GGTGAAGATACGCGTGGACCTTCCTTTCCACCTGCCTTTTTACTTCGAACCCGTTTACACCGTAAACAAGTGGGATTTTTTTAAAAGCAGTGCGCAATTCATTACCGATGTAAAACCGCCCTTTCTTGTTCAATACGAACAATACCTGGTGGGCAACCTGGGCTTCCCGGTGGGGAACAAGGGAAAATTAGTGGGAGGTGCCGGTTATGCCTGGCTCACGGACCGCTATTACCAGACCACCCAATTCACGCAAAAGGATACGAGCGACAAAACGGATTTCAACTTTTACCTCGTACACGCTTCATTCGAGATGAATTCGCTCAACCGCAAGCAATATGCTTCACAGGGACGATACTTTTGCGCGAAGGCGGCTTATATCACCGGGGAAGAACTTTTTGTACCGGGTACCACCTCACTGGTCCGCACGGACACATTCAGCATGATGCATCATTGGGTGCAATTCAAATTAACGTACGACAAATATTTCAAGAGCCGCAGGTTCTTCAAAACCGGGCTCTTTTTTGAAGGAGTCTACTCCACGCAGCAGTTCTTCCACAATTATACGTCAAGCGTCCTGTCCGCCCCGGCATTCCAGCCTTTGCCGGAAAGTAAAACATTGTTCCAGGAAAAATTCCGCGCGCATAAATACCTGGCAGCAGGCATCAAGCAGGTATTCTCCATCCGTAAGATCTGCGACATTCGCTTTGAGGGATATATTTACCAGCCTTACCAGCAGATCGTGCGCGGTCCCGGCCTGGTGGCCGAGTACACGAAACCTTTCCTTACTTATTATTTTATCGGAACAGGTGCAATAGTATTGCATACCCCGCTCGGGCCGGCTGCCGTGAGCGTGAATTATTATTACGGTGAAAAAGAACCTTTCACCTTCCTCTTCCATTTCGGGTACATCATTTTCAATAAAAAAGCGCTGGATTGAAGATCACTTTGCAAAATACCGGTAAACGTTACAATTCCGACTGGATATTCCGGAAAATGGACCTGGAGATCTCCTCCGGGAATAATTATGTGATCCTTGGCGCTAACGGCTCGGGAAAATCAACACTCCTGCAACTCATTGCCGGTAACAGCATTCCTTCGGAAGGAAAAATAGTTTATTCCGATGATTCCGGTAAGGAGATCCCTCCTGAGAATATCTTTTCACACTTGTCCTTCGCCTCGCCTTACCTCGAGCTGTTCGAAGAATTCACCTTACAGGAAAGCATTCGTTTCCATTCGCGTTTTAAAAAACTGGGGGGTGGTTTAAATGCGGCAAAGGTCACGGAGATCTGTTACCTCGAGAACGCGGTGAATAAACGCATCAGGGATTTCTCATCAGGGATGAAACAGCGGGTAAAACTTGCGCTTGCTATTTTAAGCGATACGCCTTTACTCCTGCTCGATGAGCCCTGCTCCAACCTCGATCAGAAAGGCGTGGATTGGTATAACGCGCTTGTAGAGGAACACAAACAAAACCGGCTCATTATTGTTTGCTCCAACCTTCACCCCGAAGAATACCGCTTTTGCAACCAGCAGATAAGGGTGGAAGATTACAAAGTGCTATTGAATATTAGGTGAAGCCGGGTACGGGATGAACGCTTCCAGGATGGACACCAGGCTGTCGCGGCAAATAAATGAAACGGTAATGATCACTGCGGCAAGGATTATTCCCACCGCCACGTTCCCGTTCTTCAATTCCTCGAACTCATCGATGAGCCGTGTAAGAATGGTGAAAAAGTAAACGGCAATGGCGCTTACGCTGAGCGCGAACACCAGGCCGATCACTAAAAATAATCCCACATATTTACCGGCTTCAAAAAACACCGCGCCTTTGAAATGCGGATCGGCTTTCAAAAAGCGGATCACCATCAGTATGGGCTGGTTGATCCCTTCGAACAAATAGCCTACGGAAAAGATCACGCCCGAAATGAAGATCGCGAATGCCACGTTGTCGAAAGTGAAATTGTGCTTGCGCTTGAAGAAGCGTGTAACGCGGCTGAATGTAAAATACAGCACGAATACGCTAAGCAGGATAGACAAACCGAGCTGGAGAAGACCATAGTAAAAGAGTTCCGTGTTCATGTTTTTAAATTTTTATTTCAGGTTTTATCATCATTCCCGGCCGGTGGTAAAAACACATGCCAGAAATAAGTATCTGTCATATTGGGTGTGATGTTCCCGATCGTCCAGTCGGGGTAAGTGGTTTCCCATAAATAATACTTTTTATTGCCCACCGTTTTATAGATCCCGCTGGCGGGGATATTTATTCCGAGCACGGAATGTTCATACTCCAGGCTGCAAAAAACAAGCACATCGTAATTGAAATGCGTTAACACCGTGTAAAGGAATACCGTGCGCGTATCACAATCGCCAAGCAGGTTGTAAGCAAATTCCCCTGGCGACTGGATCCCGAACTTGGTGTAACCGAGGCAGCCGATGGTGTCTTCCCAGGAAAATAATTTTTTTGACGTATAATCCTCGTCCTGCGAGCAATCTCCTTCTATCACCTTCGAATAGCGGATGTTCTGCACGCAGGTAACGATCATCTCCAGGAATTCGCGCTTGCTCAATTTTTTCTTTTTCCCGATATCACTGAACATTTTATACACTGCGTTAAGATGAAAACGATCGCTGTTGTATAAAGCGGTATACAATTCCTGCCATTCATACTCGCTGATGAGCGGGTTCTCGATGCTCACCCTTTTGCGGTGGCAGGCATTGAAATCCCCGGCAGCTATTTTTACATCCGCATTAAAATGACGCGAGTAATCGTAATTATACCAGCTCAGGTGATGAACCATGTCCGAATCCGCATAATCGTCTCCCTCTTTTTCATTGCCTTCGAAACGATGGTCCAGCCTTTCGGCCAGTGGAGCGTAAGAGCTGTGATGCCGCTTCGAAAAAAGACTATATAATCCATACATCATCGCGATCGCGAAGATCCAGCCGAATATCCTGGGCAATATTCTTCCACTGGAAGGCGCCTTACTCACGGCATACAGGAGCAACCAAAGACCTGCAAGGACCAACAGGATTATACCCGCACCCCGGAATTTGACAAGCGAGATCACCGCAAAGATCAGCACACCCACCACCGAAGCGGAAACAGCATTGATACAGCCCGCATACATATCGTTCTCGCGGACCGCGCCTTTGCCCCCGGATGCTGAACCAATCTTTCCGCCCAGATTCCCGGGGCCTGCAGATCTTTTGGGTGAGTAATTAAGATCGGGTACAACCTCCACTTCCTCGATGTAACCTATCGCTGCAAAAACCTCGCCCGATATGGTGCCATACGTTTCATTCCCATCCTTCATCACATTCGTAAAACGGTAATTGAAGATCTTCACGTTTTCCACATCATCCTTATAATAACTCCTGTTCCCTTCTTCATCCACCAGTTCAATATTCACATCACGCAGAATGGCACGATCGATGATCCGTTCAGAACGGGGATTGATCTCTTCATCCGTAACGTAAACGCGGCAATCCGTAAGATGACAATCGTAAAAATCGAGGCGGTACGAAGAGCCGGAGGAGAACAGGGAATCGTTCATCTCCCCGCGGTACTTGCCCGAGAATTCACCCTTGAGGTATTTGAATCGTTTAACCTTTTGCTTCATGCAACAAACTATGGCCGCTGGATCCCTTTGCGGATGTGTTCCGCCAGTTTTCCTTTGCCCAGCACCACCCGGGCATCTTTGATCCGTTCGAGGTTAAAAGGCGGATCGTTGTACCGCTCCTTATACTCCAGTTTTTTCCCGGTCGACCCCAACATCAGGTTCGCGTATTCTGTTTTGAACATCATGTATTCCTCGGTCACCAGCTGTATCTCCTGTTCTTTTCTCCGCTCACCGTAAGCCGTGCCCCGGAGCTTTTTGATCTTGATATGAACAGGCAGCAGGAAGACCGCGATCACCAGCAGGGAAAAGAACGAAGCGCCCTTTGGAAGCTTATGGATCGCATCGAGCATGTGCCCCGCGCGCGCATCCGTGAACAAAAAGATCTCCAGCGGTGCCGAAACGATGACCCCCAGCAATACGATGAAAAGTAAACGTATGGCCAGCGCGGGCTTCGTACCGCTGGTTGTTTTCCGCTGGGGCAAAGAGCTGCTGTCAATGGTGATGATGTTGAGCATGTATAAATTTCCGAGCGCAAGCGTCCAGAAAAAAGCCGAGCACCAGATCGTAATCACATTTTCAAATACAAGCGAGGAGCTGTAATAGAACGCGAAAAGAAAAAGCCCGAGTACAACTAACACGATGCTTCCCGCGATGGAAAAAGAGCTCCTGTCGGCAACCGGGCAATGCTGCAGCACCTGCCGGTCGGCACCGATGAGCTTCCAGAGAAAACGGGAGATGATTCGGTTGATCATGCCGGGATGCTTCGCAACTTAATTCTTGTTATCATCCTTAATGATGTATTCATCCGGGTTCTGCCCGATGTTGTGTTTCTCCTTGTCCTTCCACTTGTTGATGATCTCATCCGAAAGCTCACGCTGGGCTTTGATCAGTTCTTTTTTCTCTTCGAGCAACAATTTTGCTTTGTGGTGGATCACCAGGTTACGCTCCATCCCGAATTTATCTTTGTAATAATCGTACTGCACTTCAATTCCCTCCTCTGCCTTCAGCAACTCCTTTACATTCTCTTCGAGGTAATCATACGGGCTGCGGATCAGCATGAGCTTGAAGAAAATGGGAGTAAGCTCGATCGCCATGAACAATAAGGTGATGAAAAGCGAAACCCAGAAGCCCGAGATCTCGTGCGCGAGCTTGATACGTTCCAATAAACCATCGAGTGCAAAACTTTTTTTCTCGTTGGTGGTGTATTCACTTTTCAGCCAGGCATCCGCCTCGTCTATTTTCGATTCCAGCGTTTTCACCTGCGCCACTATTCCCGGCTCCATGCTCTCGAGTTCCTGTTTCAAGGCGAGGTAAACTTCTTTTTTCGCTCTTGCGCCAGGGCCTTCACCGTACTTACCGTTCGATCCTTCACCGGCCATTTCTTTTTTCCAGTCATCTGCCGCTTTGCTCACATCCTCACGCTTTTTGCCCAGCACGGCCGACAAGCTGTCCTTATCGTGTTTCCAGCCTTTGGTTTTATTGTTATAAACGAGGTCGGTGCTCTTGTCATATTCCTCGCGCGTTTCTTTTTGCTTGCTCAGCAGGGCTGCATCGATCTCCGCTTTGAACATGCGTATCTCCACCGGTTTTGAAATGGTGAGTGCGATGATCATTCCCATGATGATGCGGGGAATGGCGCTTTTGATCTCTTTTGATGTGATCGCTTCGGTCCCGTCACCTTTCCCGGTGCTGGCCACGATGAAACGATCGATATTGAAAATGATGAGTCCCCATACGAGGCCGAAAAGTGCGGCCTTTATCGCGGTGGGTGCATGCGTGATCTCGGAATAACCGGTGATGTTGTTGCCGTAATTCTGCAGCACGTAATTTTTCATCACATCACCCTTCGGTTCGAAGATGGTGTAAAAGGCATAACCTCCCGCAATGGCCGCCATCGCGCCTGTTGCCAGAACAATTCCTCCCAGGCAGGCATACTTCACGTGATCGGAATACGTGCTTTTCTCAAGGATCTTGCGGTCGGCACCCGCACATTTCCATAACATGCGCACATGCCATGGCGCCTTAGGCGTTTCATAAAAAGATCTTTTCATATCGTTATATTTTTCAATTCTTCTTTACGCTCTGCTGAAAATACTTCAAGGAGCTTTGCAGGTATCTCTTCGCGCACATCGTTATTAAAAAGTCCGGGTGCGGTATGCTTTACCGATGCATTGGGGAAGGACCGCACTTTTACAGTACCTGTTTTATCGAGTGAGGGATACGAATGGAGCGGGCTGATGGCAGCGCTGGGGCGGGCGGGGCGCATCTTCACCACCGAGATGCGAACTTCTTGCTGTACACGACCACCGAAACCCCTTGCGGTCAACACAAAATGGTCCCCTTCCTTACCGGCTGCGATAATCCGCCATCCCCGATGGTGTAAAACATAACCGTATCCATCGAGGTGAACCCAAAAAGCATTTCGCACCAGCCACTGTAGGCGAACGGGAATATTCTCGAATGCGTAAATGGTATCCGTCCTGAAAAACCTGATATAAACCTTTTTCCGCGTCACCAGGAAAAAAAGGAAACGGAAAGGAAAGACCAGGAGCGCGGGAAGGGCCCTTTTAATACGACTGAAAAAACCGGCATGCATATACCGGAAAGATAGAAAAAAAATTTCGGGGATATTTTTAAAGCAAATTTGCCTTGTCCCGGTGGAAAAATTCAGAAATTCTTTTTCACGATCTCCTGCGCGCGCTGGATCGTAAGGGGCTTCACCACGTAATCCGCCACTTCGTTATATGTCCCGGCCCTGATCTTATCGGCAGCGAACACCGAAGAGGACAGCATCACGATCTTCACACGATCGCGAATACTTTTATCGAGGCGCTTAAAGGCTTCCAGGAAATCCCAGCCATTCATTCCCGGCATATTGATGTCGAGAAAGATCAGTTCAGGAAGCGGTTCCTGTTTCTTGAGCAGGTCAATGCCTTCCTCCGCACTAAGGCAGGAGATCACGTTATTGGTAACGTTGGCGTTTTTGATGATCTGCTTGCATAAAAGCTGGTAGATCTTGTCATCATCAACTACCAGGATATTGTCGAGTGTTCTCACGGCTGTTTTTGTCATCTGCTTCATATTTCGGGATCGTTCACGAGATATACCCTGAACTCCGTGCCTTTTCCCGGTTCACTTTTAACATCAACCTGTCCGCCCAATGATTCCACCTGTGAGCGGATGATATAAAGTCCCAATCCTTTTCCCAGTTTATCGAGGTGCAGGCGCTGGAACGCTTTAAAAAGTTTATCCCCATACTTTTTGAGATCGATCCCGATGCCGTTATCCTTTACCGAAAGGCAAATGAATTGTTCCGAGCGATACGTTCTTACCTCCACACGCAATTTACGTGAGGGCTCACGGTACTTGATCGCATTGGTAAGCAGGTTAAGCAAAACACTTTGCAGGTGCGCGTGCGGGTAAATGATGCTTTCCACTTCCGAAAAATCACCTTTGATCTCTGCGCCCGATTCCTCCACCTGCCTGGCGATACTTTTTTTTACGGTTTCGAGTAATTCCTCAAAACGGACCTTTCTTTTTTCACCGGCTTGTTTATTCTTCAATACGATATCGATAAGATCATTAAGCGTGGAATTCATTTGATCGGTGGTGAAACGGATCTTATCGAATACCTCGTCATCCTTTTCGGTTTGCGGGTACAATTCCACCAGGCTGGTCAGGTTCACCATGGGCGCGCGCAGGTTGTGCGTAGCCACGTAAGCGAATTCCTCGAGTCGTTTGTTGGACCGCTCCAGTTGATGCAGAGTTTTATTCAACCGTTCGTTGATCTCCTCCAGGTTCTTCTTTTCACGCAATGCCGTTTCCATCTCCACGCGCTGATCAAAATATTTACTGCGCCATATGGCGTATAAAATAGACCGCTCGAGCAGGGTCTTATCCACCGATGATTTCATCAGGTAATCCTGCACACCTTCGCCTGCAACCTTGTGTATCATCTCCCCATCGCTCATACCGGTAAAAATAATAATGGGTGTACTCCCGAATTTTTCCTGCACCTCCTTCAGCAATTCCATTCCCGCTGCATCTTCCAGCGTAAGGTCCAATAAAATGATGTCCCAGTCCATCTCTTTCAGCTCCTTCACCGCCTTAAGTGAAGCCACGTGATGAATATCCGGCCGGATGGTCTCGAAATCTTTCGCCATCTCCTTCATCAACAGGGCATCCCCCGGGTTATCCTCCACCAGGAGTATCTTCATGCGATCAGCTTTCTTTTTTCGGGATCTTCACAATGGTGAACCAGAAATCCTCCATCTTTTTAACCACCTCGGTGAACTGGTCAAAATCCACCGGCTTGGTGATGTAGCAATTGCAATGCTGCTGGTAACTTCTCATGATATCCGCCTCATCCTTGGAGGTGGTGAGTATGATCACCGGGATGTGTTTCAGCTCCGGATCATTCTTTATGAATTCCAGGACCTCCCTCCCGCTTTTTTTCGGAAGGTTAAGATCGAGCAGGATCAGGTCGGGAGTGGTACTTTCGGAAAAATCACCGCGCTTCTTCAGCAGGTCGATGGCCATCTCCCCGTCAGTAGCAACCGAAACGTGGTTGCTGATGCGTCCTTCTTTAAGGACTTCCTGTGTAAGCAACACGTCACCGGGATTGTCCTCCACGAGGAGTATCTCTACGTATTTTTCGAGTACCATAAGGGTGGTTTTAGTTCGTCCTGAGTTTTTTACTTACCGTAAAATAAAATGTACTTCCATCGTTCGGGTGAGATTTCACCCATATCTTTCCGCCATGCAGCTCCGCGATCTTCTTGCATTCCGCCAGTCCTATGCCGGTTCCCTCAT